>DPSI01000581.1:1006-2653 GCA_003527165.1 Pseudomonas sp. | reverse complement strand
ACGGTCTGGATGGTGCGCACTTTTATCAGGCGGACCTGTCGAAGCCGCTTATCGAGGCGCAGTGGGCCAGTGGCGGCTTCGCGGCGGTCCTGCTCGACCCCCCGCGTGACGGCGCGTTGGAAATGGTTCGGCAGATGGCGACTTTAGGAGCACGGCGCGTGGTCTATGTTTCATGCAATCCTGCAACGCTTGCGCGCGATGCCGCCGAGTTGATCGGCCAGGGTTACCAGCTGAAGCGGGCCGGCGTGCTGGACATGTTTCCACAAACGGCGCACGTCGAGGCCATGGCACTCTTCGAGCGGCCCGCGTAGTGCAGTATTTTTGACAGGCAATCGGCCTGTGGTTCAACCGACCGACTCCCAGAAAGTCGGCGTATTCGACGCAGATGATGCGTAGAGGGAAGGAAGATAGATGGTCCAGGTCAGAGCGCTTCAGCCGATCAATACCGACGGCAGCATCAACCTCGATGGCTGGCTCGATCATGTGCTGGGGATGGACCCGGCACTCGACCGCGACGCACTCAAGCAGGCCTGCGAGTTCGCTCGATCGGCCGAGCAGCAGGCCAACGCGGCCCAGAATCTGTGGAGCGAAGGCACCTCCAGTTACCAGACCGGACTGGAAATTGCCGAAATACTCGCCGACCTCAAACTCGACCAGGACAGCCTGGTGGCGGCGGTGATCTACCGCGGCGTGCGTGAAGGCCAGATCCAGCTGGCCGATGTTCATCAGCAGTTCGGCCCGGTGGTGGCCAAGCTGATCGAAGGTGTGCTGCGCATGGCCGCGATCAGTGCCAGCCTCAACCCGCGCGAGTCGCTGGTGTTGGGCACCCAGACCCAGGTGGAAAACCTGCGCAAGATGCTCGTGGCCATGGTCGACGACGTTCGCGTTGCATTGATCAAGCTGGCCGAGCGTACCTGCGCAATCCGCGCGGTGAAAAATGCCGACGACGACAAGCGCCACCGCGTCGCCCGCGAAGTCTTCGATATCTATGCGCCGCTGGCCCATCGCCTGGGCATCGGCCACATCAAGTGGGAGCTGGAGGATCTGTCCTTCCGCTATCTTGAGCCTGAGCAGTACAAGCAGATCGCCCAGTTGCTGCACGAGCGCCGGCTGGATCGCGAACAATACATCCAGAAAGTCGTCCAGCAGCTCCGGGATGAACTGACCGCCACCGGTATCCACCCCGAAATCGACGGGCGCGCCAAGCACATCTACTCGATCTGGCGGAAGATGCAGAAGAAGGGCCTGCAATTCAGCCAGATCTACGATGTTCGTGCCGTGCGCGTGCTGGTCCCGGAAGTGCGCGACTGCTACACCGCGCTGGGCATCGTGCATACGTTGTGGCGACATATTCCCAAGGAATTCGACGACTACATCGCCAACCCCAAGGAGAACGGCTACCGCTCGTTGCACACTGCGGTGCTCGGCCCGGAAGGCAAGGTGTTGGAAGTACAGATCCGCACCCAGGCCATGCACGAGGAAGCCGAGCTGGGCGTTTGCGCGCACTGGCGCTACAAGGGCACGGACGTCAACTCCAGCTCCAACCATTACGAAGAAAAGATCGCCTGGCTGCGCCAAGTGCTCGAATGGCACGAGGAACTGGGCGATATCGGCGGCCTGGCCGACCAGCTGCGGGTCGATATCGAG
>DPSI01000581.1:0-824 GCA_003527165.1 Pseudomonas sp. | reverse complement strand
CGGCCTGGCCGACCAGCTGCGCGTGGATATCGAGCCCGATCGCGTCTACGTCTTCACCCCGGACGGTCATGCCATCGACCTGCCAAAGGGCGCCACACCACTGGACTTCGCCTATCGCGTGCACACCGAAATCGGCCACAACTGCCGCGGCGCAAAGATCGATGGGCGCATCGTGCCGCTCAACTACAGCCTGCAGACCGGCGAGCAGGTCGAGATCATCACCAGCAAGCACGGCTCGCCGAGCCGTGACTGGCTGAACCCCAACCTGGGCTACATCACCACCTCGCGCTCGCGGGCGAAGATCGTCCACTGGTTCAAGCTGCAGGCCCGCGACCAGAACGTCGCGGCCGGCAAGGCGCTGCTAGAGCGCGAACTCGGACGCCTCGATCTGCCGCCGGTGGACTTCGACAAGCTGGCGGAAAAAGCCAACCTGAAGACCGCCGAGGATATGTTCGCCGCGCTCGGTGCCGGCGACTTGCGACTGGCTCAGTTAGTCAACCATGCGCAGCAGCTGGTGGAGCCGGATGGCCATGCCGCCGATCAGCTCGAGCTGATTCCCCGTCGACCCACCAGCACCAAGCCGGGCAAGCGTGGCGACGTGCAGATCCAGGGCGTCGGCAACCTGCTCACACAGATGGCCGGTTGCTGTCAGCCGCTACCGGGCGACCCCATCGTCGGCTACATCACCCTGGGCCGTGGCGTCAGTATCCACCGCCAGGATTGCGCCTCGGTGCTGCAGCTGGCCGGGCGCGAGCCGGAGCGGATCATCCAGGTCAGCTGGGGCCCGATCCCGGAGAAAACCTACCCGGTCGACATCATCATCC
>DPSI01000409.1 GCA_003527165.1 Pseudomonas sp. | reverse complement strand
ACGAGCCGGAGCGCATCGAGGTGACGCCGCCGAACACCACGGTCGAGCGCATCGAGCAGCGCGTGTTCCGCCTGCCAGCCACCCACAAACGTGCACTGCTGGCGCATCTGATCACCCAGGGCGCGTGGGAACAGGTGCTGGTGTTCACCCGCACCAAGCATGGTGCCAACCGCCTCGCCGAGTACCTCGACAAGCATGGCCTGCCGGCGGTCGCGATTCATGGCAACAAGAGCCAGAACGCCCGCACCAAGGCGCTGGCGGACTTCAAGGCGAACGCCGTACGAATTCTGGTGGCCACCGATATCGCGGCCCGCGGCCTGGATATCGATCAGCTGCCACACGTGGTTAACTTTGAGCTGCCCAATGTCGAGGAAGACTACGTTCACCGCATCGGTCGTACCGGCCGGGCCGGTCGCAGCGGTGAAGCGATTTCGCTGGTGGCGCCCGACGAGGAAAAACTGCTCAAGGGCATCGAGCGGATGACCAAGCAAAAGATTCCGGATGGCGACCTGATGGGCTTCGACGCCAGCACCATCGAGGCGGAAAAGCCCGAAGTGCGCGAAGCACGCCAACCGCGGCCAGCGCGCAACAGCGAGCGCAAGCCGCGTGCAGCCAAGGCGGCGGAAAAGAGCACCGAGCCGAAAGAGCGCGAGCGCAACCGTCGCGGCCGGAACAAACCGCGCAGTGCAAACCAGGGCTCAACGGCAGAAGGTGCCGCTGCGGCACCGGTCAGTCGTCCGCCGCGCCTGCCCAGTGACCGCGATCCAGAAGTGTTTCTCGATGACGACCTGGACAACTTCGGCAATCGCGTCGATTACGTCAGCCCTTACCAGAATAAGCAGGGCCGTGGCCGTCGCCCGGGCGCTGCAGCGCAGCCAGGTGCCGGGCAACCCCGCGCTGCGACAGGTCCGCGCGGTGGCGGTGCGGGCTCGTCAGGCGGCGCCGGCAAAAGCAAACGGAAGCCGGGACAACCCCGCGGCGATGGTCAGCCACGACGCAAGAACGAAGGACGCCGGATCGACAACGATAGCCGCGCCCGTCAGGATGTCGCGGCCAAGCCGAAGGAGAAGCAGCCAGTGATCATCCACAAGGAATCGAAACTCGATCGATTGCCAAGCGTGGAGCAACTGGATCAGCTTCCGACGAAGCCTCGCGGCGAGAAGCCGGCATTGTTGACCCGCAATCGCTGATTCGGCACGCCAAACAAGAACGCCGCCCTTCGGGGCGGCGTTCTTGTTTGTGTAGCATTGAGCGGGTGCGGCGGGCGCTGACACCCACCGAAGACGATCAGCCTTCGCCGGGAATCGGCTCGGCTTGCACGTCCCATCCGCCACCCAATGCCTTGAACAGGTTGACCTCGCTGATCATCTGCGCCAGACGATCAGCGATGTACTGTTGTTGCACGTCGAACAGCTGGCGCTGAGCATCGAGCAAGGTCAGGTAGCTATCCACGCCGGTGCGGTAACGCCGTTCGGCCAGACGAAAATAATCCTCACTGGTGTCCAGCAGGTCGCGCTGAGCCTGGACCTGGCGGGTATAGGTCGCCTGGGCGGCCAGGCCGTCGGACACCTCGCGAAAAGCGGTCTGGATGGCCGTCTCGTACTGCGCAACCTGGATGTTGCGGCTGATTTGCGCGTAATCGAGATTGGCGCGTAGCTGCCCGGCATTGAAAATGGGCACGCTAATGCTCGGAGAGAAGGTCCAGTAGCTGGAGCCACCATCAAACAGACCAGATAGCTCGCTGCTCGCCGTGCCCGCCGCGCCGGTTAGGCTGATGCGTGGAAAGAATGCCGCTCGAGCCGCGCCGATGTTCGCATTCGCCGCCCTGAGCTGACGCTCGGCTTGAATGATGTCGGGGCGTTTGTGGAGCAGATCGGACGGCAGACCGATTGGTAACGCCGCCAGTTGCTCGCGCTCCAGATCGCCAGCAACCGGAAGGTTAGCGGGGATGTTCTGTCCAAGAAGCAGGGTCAGCGCGTTACGGTCTTGGGCTACCTGCCGGGTGTACTGTTCGATGCGTACCCGCGCCGTATCCACCGCACTGCGGGCCTGGCTGAGCTCGAGCGCTGACGCAACGCCTACATCGAAGCTATGCTGCGTCAGCCCGAGGCTCTCTTCATAAGTCTTCAGCGTGTCGCGGCTGACCTGAAGCAGAGCCTGGTCGGCCTGCAACGTCAACCAGGCGTTGGCAACGCTGGCGATCAGGCTGACCTGCGTGCTGCGCTGTGCCGCTTCCGTCGCGAAGTATTCTTGCAGCGCCTGCTCGCGCAGGCTGTCGAGACGGCCAAACAGGTCCAGCTCCCAGGAGACGCCGAACGTCGCGCTGTACTGACTGCTGATACCGCTCTGCCCGGTCTGGTTGAGATCGCCAGGCGTACGGGTCCGGCTACCGGTACCGTCGGCACTTACTAAAGGCAGCAGATCGGCGCGCTGGATGCGGTACAACGCGCGATAGGCGTCTACGTTAAGTGCCGCGACACGCAAATCACGGTTGTTTTCCAGCGCCACTTCAATCAGCTGGCGCAGCGCGGGATCGCGGAAAAACGCTTCCCAGCCCAGATTGATCTGCTCCTGGGACGCAGCGGATGTGCCTTCGTAAGCCTCGCCTCCCGGCCAGCTGGCCGCAGTGGGCGCGTCAGGGTGCTGATATTCGGGAATCAACGAGCAACCACTAAGCGCTGCCAGCAGTGCCATGGCCAGTACTGACTTGTTCATTGCGCATCTCCCTTCGGTTCTTCAGCGGCGGTTTTTTTACGCTCACCCAGTGAAGACACCAGAACATAGAACAGCGGCACCCAGAAAATGACCAGCAACGTCGCCGTCACCATGCCACCGATGACGCCCGTACCGATAGCGTGCGAGCTGCCAGCGCCCGCACCGCTCGCCAACGCCAGCGGTACCACACCGAGGGTGAAGGCCAGCGAGGTCATGATGATCGGACGCAAGCGCATGCGGCATGCCTGGACCGCCGCATCGAAGCGGCTCATGCCTTGTTCATGCAGATCTTTTGCGAACTCGACGATCAGAATCGCATTCTTCGCGGTCAGGCCGATGGTCGTCAGCAGGCCGACCTGGAAGAACACGTCATTGGACAAGCCGCGGCCCAGGGTCGCAAGCAGTGCACCGATGACACCCAGCGGCACCACCAACATCACCGCGAACGGAATCGACCAACTCTCATAGAGCGCCGCCAGACAGAGGAACACCACCAGCAAAGACAACGCATAGAGCGCCGGCGCCTGATCGCCGGACAGGCGTTCCTCATAGGACAGCCCCGTCCAGGACACACCTACGCCCGACGGCAGTTGCTGCGCGAGGCGCTCGACCTCGGCCATCGCATCACCCGTACTGTAACCCGGAGCCGCTTCACCGAGGATCTCCATCGCCGAAACGCCGTTGTAGCGTGACAGCTTGGGCGAGCCATAGACCCACTTGCCGCTGCCGAACGCGCTGAACGGTACCATTTCGCCCTGATCGTTGCGCACGAACCACTTGTCGAAATCCTCCGGCCCCATGCGTGAAGGCGCCGCGCCTTGCATGTAGACCTTCTTCACTCGACCGCGATCAATGAAGTCGTTGACATAGCTCGACCCCCAGCCAATCGACAGTGCGCTGTTGATCTGTTCCAACGAGATACCCAGCGTGCGGGCCTTCTCGTCATCGATCAGCAGCTGATATTGAGGCTCGTCGTTCAGACCATTCGGGCGTACCCCCTGTAGCACTGAGCTCTGCGCAGCCATTCCCAGGAACTGGTTGCGCGCCCCCATCAGGGCTTCATGACCGAGGCCGGCACGATCCTGCAGGTAGAAGTTGAAGCCGGTGGCGTTGCCGAGTTCCATGACCGCAGGTGGCGCGAAAGCGAACACCTGCGCATCGCGGAAAATAGCGAAATGCTGCTGCGCGCGCTGGGCCAGAGCGAAGACACTGTCCTCGGCGTCTGGACGCTCGCCCCACGGCTTGAGGCCGATGAACGCCAGCGCCGAGTTCTGGCCGCGGCCCGCGAAGTTGAAGCCTGTGACGGTAAACACCGAATTGACCACTTCACTCTCTTCGGTCAGCAAGTACTCACGCATCGCATCCACGGTCTGCTGGGTACGCTCGGCCGTCGAGCCCACCGGGGTTTGAACCTGAGCGAACAATACGCCCTGATCCTCATCCGGCAGGAACGAGCTGGGCAGCCGGCTGAACAGCACCGCCAGCACCGCAACGACGGCCAGATAGACGATGATGAAGGGGATCTTGCGCTTCAGCACCGCAACGACGCCCTTTTCGTAACGATTCACGCCGCGATCGAAGGTGCGGTTGAACCAGCCGAAGAAGCCGCGTTTTTCGTGGTGATGGCCCTTCTCGATCGGCTTGAGCATGGTCGCGCAAAGCGCTGGAGTGAAAATCAGCGCGACCAGTACCGATAAGGTCATCGCGGAAGCGATGGTGATCGAGAACTGCCGGTAGATGACGCCTGTAGAACCGCCAAAGAAGGCCATCGGCAGAAACACGGCCGACAGGACCAGACCGATGCCGATCAGCGCGCCCTGGATCTGTCCCATGGATTTGCGTGTCGCCTCCAGCGGCGAGAGCCCCTCTTCAGCCATCACCCGTTCGACGTTCTCCACCACGACGATGGCATCGTCCACCAGAAGGCCGATCGCCAGGACCATGGCGAACATGGTCAGCGTATTGACGCTAAAGCCGAACACCGCCAGCAGGCCGAACGTACCCAGCAATACCACCGGGACTGCCAGCGTCGGAATCAGCGTCGCGCGGAAATTCTGCAGGAACAGGTACATCACCAGGAACACCAGCACGATGGCTTCGAACAGGGTATGCACCACGTTGGTGATGGATGTCGAGACCACCGGGGACGTGTCGTACGGATAGACGATTTCCATACCCGCCGGGAAAAACGGCTGCAAGTCGCTGATGGTCTGGCGCACCGCCTTGGCGGTATCCAGTGCATTGGCGCCGGTGGCCAGTTTGATGCCAATACCCGCAGCCGGCATGCCGTTGTAAAGCGCAGTGATCGCAGAGCGCTCGGCACCCAGCTCGACCCTGGCGACATCCTTCAGGCGCACCTGGGAACCGTCGCCGTTAACCTTCAACAAGATTTCGCGGAACTGCTCGGGGGTCTGCAGGCGCGTCTTGCCGATGATGGTGGCACTCAGTTGCTGCCCCGCAACGGCCGGAAGCCCACCGAACTGTCCGGCGGACACCTGCACGTTCTGGGTGCGGATCGCATCGGCGACGTCGGTCGGCGTGAGCTGAAAATTGTTCAGTTTGGCCGGCTCCAGCCAGATGCGCATGGCGTAGCGCTGCTCGCCGAAGATATTGACCTGGGCCACGCCCGGCACGGTGGCGAAGCGGTCCACCAGATAGCGGCGGGCGTAGTCGGTCAGTTCCAGACGATCCATCGTGGAGGACCGCAGGAACATGATCAGGATGGGCTGGCTGTCGGAATCGGCCTTGGCCACTTCGGGCGGATCCGCCTGATCCGGCAGACGGCCCAGCACGCGCGAGATGCGATCGCGCACGTCGTTGGCGGCGTCGTCGATGTTGCGGTCCAGCGAGAACTCGATGTTGACGCTGGAACGACCGTCGCGGCTGGTGGAGGTGATCCGCTCCACGCCCTGGATGCCGGCGATCTGCTGCTCCACCGGCTCGGTGATCCGGCTTTCGATGACCTCGGCCGAAGCCCCGGCGTAGCTGGTGTTGACCGACACGATGGGCGGATCGACGTCGGGCAGTTCGCGCACCGGCAGGAAGAAGAAGGCCGCCGCGCCGATCACACATAGCACGATGGCGGCGACGGCGGCGAAAACCGGCCGCCGGACCGAGACATCGGACAGCATCATTGGGCGGCGCCCGACTTGCGCTGCGCCCCGGCGACGCTGACGGGCGCGCCCGGCTGGATACGGTTCAGGCCGGACCCCACGATCCGCTCGCCGGGCTCGACGCCCGACAGGATTTCGACGAAGCCGTTCTCGACCGCGCCCGTCTCGACCTCGACACGCTGGGCGGTCGAACCGTTCTGACCGGGCGCGATGCGATAGACGAAGGCGCCGGCGCCCTCGTATTGTACGGCCGATTCCGGGGCCGCCGCCGTCTGGCGCTGACCCTGTTGCACCACGACGCGCAGAAGCATTCCGGGCCGGATGCGGCCGCCGGGATTGGGGAATTCGGCGCGGGCGGTGGCGGCGCGGGTCGCCTCGTTGACGCGGGTGTCGATCAGGGCGATCCGTCCCTGGAACGGCGCGTCGCCATAGGCGTCGGCCGTCGCCGTGATCGACGCGCCCGGCTGCAACAGGTTCAGATACCGCTCGGGCAAGGGGAAATCGACGCGGATGGTCGAGGTGTCGTCAAGGGTCGCGATCACCGCGCCCGGATTGATCAGCGTGCCGGGCGTCACGGTCGTCAGGCCCATCCGACCGGCGAACGGGGCGCGGATCACCCGGTCACCGCGCCGCGCCTGCGCCGCCTGCAGCGACGCGCGCGCGGTCTCCAGGCCCGTCTCGGCCTGCTCCAGCATGACCCGAGGCGCCACGCCGCGGTCGGCCAGGGCCTTGTAGCGGTCGTATTCGCGCTGGGCCTGGTTGACGTTGGCGCGCGCCTCGATGATGGCGGCGTCCTCTTCGCGCGCCTGCAACTCGACCAGCGGCGCGCCGGCCGACACCAACTGGCCATCGGTGAACAGGACGCGGGTGATCAGCTCCGTCGTCGACGAGGTGACATTGACCGACCGCTGGCCGCGCGCCACGCCCAGCACGCGGATCTGATCCGAGAACGGACGCTGGGCCACCACCGCTTCCGACACCTGCTGCCCGCCTCGCCGTCCGCCGCCCGCGCCCGGCCCTTGGGCCGACTTGTCGTTCGGGGCGGCCACCTTGACCACGGCGGCGACGACCATCAGCGCCAGAAGGATCGCGGCGGCGACGAGGAAGAAGTGACGTTTGATCACGCGGCGGAACTCTCGGTCAGGGGACGCCGCATGCATTACCGGCTAATGCGGCTTGCGCAACGTAATCCGACACTAACGCGCCGGGCGGAGATTTCCGTCGCGGAAATCCGCCCTAGAACCGACGCCAGATCGCGATGACGGGCCCATGGGCCGCAGGCGTCTCTCGCCCTGCGACCGTTTGTCTCCACCGGGCCTGCCGGCTCCACGACCCCAGGTCGCGCACCACCGACGCCTCCAGCGACAGCCAGCGGGCGCCGCCGTCCGCCGCCCCGCCAAAGGCCTGGCCCAAGGCCATCCAGCCGCCGCCGAACCGCGCGCCCGCCGTGGCGTCGACGCGCGTCTCGTCGGCCAGGCCGTCGCGCAGACGCCGCGCGGCCTGAACCTCCACGAAGGATCGGTCCATCCCCCATAGCGGCCCCAGCGACCGGCCCGCCGACAACCGCGCCTCCCAGTCGTGTTCGCCCACGCCCGGCGGCGCATAGTCCGCATTTCGCCCCTCCCCCGCCCGGCTGTAGCCGCCATAGAGGCTGACGGCGTTTCGGTCGTCGCGAAACACCTGCCAGGTCGCGCCGATCTCGATGGGACCGCGTCCCTCGTAATCGACGAAGGCGTCCTCGCCCTCCTGCCAGTCGGCCTTGAGCTGCAGGGTCAGCCGATCCGTCACCCCGTATTCGGCGAACAGGCCCAGGCGCGCATCGCGTCGCACGGCCGGCAAGGCCGTCTCGTCGCCGGACGGATCGAAACCGCTGTCGGCCTTCAGACGCTCGTATTTGACGATGGCCTGGCCCTGCCCCCTGGCCTGGACCCAGGCGCCGGCCTGGGCCGTCTCAGCGACGCCGAGGGACAGAACGCCCCCCGCCGCCGCCAGGATCAGGCGTCGTAGCCCGGCGACTTGCGCTCCAGCTGCCGCAGCGCGCCCGGCCAGGCCAGGGCCGAAATAAAGCCGATCCCTCGACCCTGCTCCTTGGTCTCCTCTTGCGCCGCATCGGGGGCCAGCAGCACGTGCTCGCGTCCGCCCGACAGGGCCGCCACCTGCTGCGCGCAGGCCCGTTCCAGGAAGAAGATGCCGATCCATGCCTGCGCCGCCGTCTCCCCGACCGCCAGCGTGCCGTGGTTGCGCAGCAGCATCAGCGGTTTGTCCCCCAGGTCGGCGACCAGACGTTCGCGTTCGTCATGGTGCAGGGCCAACCCCTCGTACCCATGATACGCAACCTGATGCTGCAGTAAACATGCGTTCTGACTGATCGGCAGCAAACCCTCGGCCTGGGCCGCCACCCCGACGCCGCCGACGGTGTGCAGGTGGATGACGAACTTGGCGTC
>DPSI01000011.1 GCA_003527165.1 Pseudomonas sp. | reverse complement strand
TGCCACCGGCAACTTCACCAAAGTGGTCCAGCGCGTGCCGGTGCGCATTTCCCTCGACCCGGATCAGCCACTCGCCGAGCGCCTGCGTCCGGGGCTGTCGGTGGTCACCCACGTCGATACCAGCGCCCCCAGCACAGCTCAACCCACCGAGGACGGCGCGCGATGACCGGCTCGCCCCGCGCCCTGCCCCTCCTGCTGTCAGGCGTGCTGCTGGCCACACTGGCCGGCTGCATGCCGCCCCGCCAGCCGCTCCCGCCGGAAGCTACATTCACCCCGCCGGCCGACTGGCGCGACGAAGGGGGACGCGAGACCGCACTCTCCGCGACCTGGTGGGAGGCGTTTGGCGATCCGCAGCTGACGGCACTGGTCGAGACCGCACTGGCGAACAATACCGATGTGCTGAGCGCCGCCTCGCGGGTCGAGCAGGCGCGCGAGCAGATCCGGCTGTCGCGCGCCGCCTTGCTGCCAACGCTCGACGCCGCGTTGGATGCGCAACGCACCCGGGAGTTGAGCGTCCTGGGCATTACCCATACCACCGCGGTACAGCCATCGCTGCAGGTGTCCTATGAAGTGGACATCTGGGGCCGTCTGCGGCGCTTGCGTGAAGCTGCCGAATTGCAATATCGAGCGACCGAGGCCGAACGCGACGCGGTACGCCTGGCGGTGGCCAGCACCACGGCCCGCGCCTACGTGTCACTGCTGTCGCTGGATCAGCAGCTGTACGTCACCCATGAAACCGTCGAGTCCCGCCAGCAGGCACTTCGGGTCGCCGAAGACCGCGCCAGCCTCGGCTATACCTCGCAACTGGAGCTGACCCAGGCGCAATCGGAATACGAAGCCGCAGCCGAGCTGCTGCCGCAGTTGCAGCAGGCGATCCGTGAGCAGGAAAACGCCCTGCGCCTGCTCACCGGCCGCTTCCCCGGCGGGGTCGAGCGCGGCGTCGGGTTGTTGGCCCTCGAGCCGCCACCGGTTCCCGGCGTGCTGCCCTCGACGCTGCTGCGCCGCCGCCCGGACATCCAGCAAGCCGAACTGCTGCTGGCCGCCAGCAACCTGAACCTGCAGGCCCAGCGCGACCGCTTTCTGCCTCAGGTCCAGCTGTCCGCCAGCCTGGGCCAGCTGTTCGTCAACTCGCTGGACTACGATCCGGTGCGGGTCTGGGATCTTGGCGCCAGCGTGCTGGCCCCCATCTTCGATGCCGGACGCCTGGAGGCCGGTGTGAACATCGCCGTCGCGCAGCGCAACCAGGCCGCTTTCGCCTACCGCGCCACGGCGTTGGATGCCTTCAGCGAGGTGGAAAACAGCCTCTCGGCCGTTGACAACCTGCGCCAGCAGCTCGAACGCGTCGCGGCTCGCCGTGCCGTTCTGGAGCGCTCGCTGACCTATGCCGAGGACCGCTACCGCGCGGGCTATTCGTCCTACCTGGAAACCCTCGATGCCCAGCGCAACCTGTTCAACACCGAACTGGCCGCCGTGCAGCTACGCGAAAGCCAGCTCAATGCGCTGATCACCCTCTATCAGGTGCTCGGCGGCGGCTGGCAAGCGGCCGCCGAACCGCCTCAGCCGGGCTGACGCAACCGCACGCGACGCGTCCTTGCCAGGCCATCGAGTGCCGCTTCGCCAGCCAGGAACAGCAGCAAGCTGGCGCCCAGCACGGGCAGACAGATGCCGAACAGCACGGCAACGATCACCGTCATGCCCAGCGCTCTCGGCGGCAACGCAGCCAACGCCTGCAGCACACCCGCCCGGCGCACCGGCGAGCGACGGCGCCACCACATCAGATGACCGAAAACCACCAGAATGGCCAGCCCGAGCGCGGTGGCGGCGAGCAGCAATTGATTGGCCAGGCCGAACAGCGAGCCCATGTGCGCGTCGATGCCCCACCGCGTCAGCTTGGCCGCCAAGGGAAATGTGGCGAAATCAATGCGATCGGTGATGCCCATCGTGCGTGGATCAATGGCAACGGCGTCGACCTGCGTCGGCCAGCTGCGGTCGATTTCGGTCACCGTCCAGGCGCGATCCGGGCCAGCCGCCGGGACGATCTCCAGCTTGCCGGCATTGATCCCAGCATCCCGCGCGGCGCTCAGTACCGCATCGTACAGCGCGGGATTTCCGGGTTGGGCTGCCGGCATCGCCATGCCTGTGTGATGGGCGTGCTCACCGGCAGGCGCGACCGTCTCACCATCCAGCGCGGTGGACACGCTCGGCGTCGACATACCCAGTGCCGCTCGCGCGACACCGATGTTGCCGCCCGCCCAGCGCGACCAGGTCAGCCCGGTGGCGGAGAAGAACAGCAACCCGACCAGCAGCCACAGCCCCAGCGTCGCGTGCCAGCGACGCAGCTGCGGTGACCGCGCCAGCCCCGCACTGCGTTGCCGACGACGACGGATAAACCACAACACGAGGCCACCGAGCGCGGCGACCCATAGCCAAGACGCGGCCAGCTCGCTGTACAACCGCCCCGGCTCGCCGAGCAGCAGGCTGCGGTGAAACTGGTCGAGCCAGGTGCGCAGCGGCAGCACACCGCTGGTACCGTAGACCAGCAAGTCGCCGCGGACCTCGGCGCTCACCGGATCGATGAACACGGCGCGGCTCTCCGACGCGCCCAGGCCCGGCGCGCTGAACATCGCCCGCGTGGTGGTGCCGGGTTGCGGCGCTGGACGCACCGCCGATAAGGTTGCCGCCTCGCCGATATAGGCCTGAGCGACTTCGATCTGCCGGGCCAGAGGCAACGGTGTGCCAGTGCTTTCGGTGTAAAGCTGCTCAGCGTAGAGCCGGTCCTCCAACTGCGGTGTCAGCGCATAGACCAGGCCGCTCAAAGCGGCGACGAAGATGAAAGGGCCGACCAGCAGCCCGACGTACAGGTGCAGACGGACCAACAGCGCCAGCAGCGGTTGCTGCGCGCGGGATACCAGGGGTGGCGCCTCGGGAGGGGCGCCCGCAGTGCTTGAAGACATGCTCGTTCACTCGATCGGAGGTCTCCGCCGGCCGAGACCAGGCCGGCGGCAAGGGCCAGCAACCGGCAGCGGTGCGCGAACGCGAACGCGAAGGCCGGCGACTAGCGTAGAGACAAGAGGTGATCGATCAGGCGACCGGAGACGCCCGAGGATTGAGACTGGGCCAGCGGTAACGCGGTGACAGCCGCGGCGCCACAGCCAGCGGCAGAACGCTCAGCCGTACCCGCCGTGGCTCGTGCAGCTCCAGGGCGCTGCTGGGAATCGCAGCCAGCGCCGCCGAGCCCGCCGTACAGCAGCAGGGCATGCCTAGGTGATGCCTGGGCGCCGGCTTCGGTGAGGATTCGCTTTCATGCGAAGCGTGACCGCCATGCAGCGCGTGGACGTGCATCGCGACGTGGCGGGCATCGTGCTGGCTGGCCTCGACCATCGGGCAGTGCCCGGCCATGCCCGACACTCGCGCACCGGCACCCATCAGCGGCATCGCGAACAGATGCAGCAGCACCGCCAGAGCGGCTATCCAGACCGGGGTACGACGGGGACGAGGCATGGGAAACGGATTAGCTCCAGCAGGACCAAAACGCAGCAGGCTAGCGGAGCAGTGGCCGGATAGCAGATCCGGCAAGACATTCCGCAGCGGATTGGATTGTAGGTTTGCTCGTCGCTGAGTACCACGCTGCGACCACGGTAATGTTTGTTGAGGTGGTTAATGAACAGCCTAACGGCACGTTCGATAAGTCACGAATCGAACCCTCGCAGTCAGCCTCCTCGGAACATCCAGGCGTCTCCAGCGCGACAGCTTTGCCCGAAGACAACCTGGCAGGCGGTCGGGCGGCTTCACAGCTCCTCCATCGACTCGTCCAGAGGCTGCGGCATCCCAAACAAAAAACCCTGGGCCTTGGCCACCCGCAACCCGCGCAGGACTGCCAGCTCCGCATCCGTCTCGACGCCCTCGGCGATGATCTTGCTGCCGGTCTGCTCGGCGAAGCGGATCAGCGCCGAGGCCATCGCACAGCAATCACTGTCGCTATCGACGTTATTGATCAGACTCCGGTCGAGTTTGATGACATCAGGTTTGAGCTTGAGGATGTGGCGAAAGCTGGCATAGCCGGCACCCGCATCGTCGACCGCCAGACGTAGCCCTGCCTGACGTAGCGGCTCGAGTATGGCGGCAAGCAGCGAATAATCGACGATGGAGGTGTGCTCGGTGACCTCCAGCATCAGGCGATGCAGCGGATACTTGGCGAGCAGTTCGACCACCGAGCCATCCAGCAGCGCGTCCGGACAGACGTTCAGCGACAGGTACACACCGTCGGGAATCAGCCGCAGGCCGTCGAGCGCCGTTTCGAGCACCGTGATTTCCAATTCCGTGCGCAACCCAACCTCGCCGGCCTCGTCGAACCAACGGTCCGGCGAGCGATAAGGTTCAGGGCGAAACCGCGTCAACGCTTCGTAGCCCACGACCTTGTTGTCGGATAGGTGGAAAATTGGCTGGTAGACCGTCCAGAAATCACGCCTGTCTATGACCCCCCGGACCCGGGCGATTTTTTCACTGCGCTGCTGTTCGCTGAGCGCATGTCGCTCGATCAACCCGCCGGCAAAGCGGGCAAACAGGCGTAAGGTTTTCAGGTCGCATTGATCCAGGCTCTGGTCCGGTTGCGTACTGAAGCAGCAGAAGGTCCCGTAGAGCGAACCATCGCTGAAGCGAATCGGACCAGAGCCTGGATCAATGCGACCTGAAAACCTTA
>DPSI01000456.1 GCA_003527165.1 Pseudomonas sp. | reverse complement strand
TCGCTTTGCGGTGTGAAAAAAGATGCTGCGCCGAAGTCGCTTAGCAAGGTCCTGTCGATCGGATCGACCAACAGGTTGTGGCCGTATAGGTCGCCGTGAAGAATGCCGCGTTGGTGAAGGTGGCTCACCACCGAGGCCACGGCTGTCGCGATGCGTAGCACTTGTCCGACAGAAAAACGTCGCTCCGGTTCATAACAGTCGCGGGTGCAGCTGGCGAGCGATGGCGGTCCGGCCAGAGGCCTGTAGGAGGCGTCGATGAGCTCCATCAGCAAGCCTGGTAGCGCTTGGGCGCTGGCGGCCAGTGGCCCGACGATAGGGATCAGGTTGGGATGGTCACCCGCAGTGATGCAGGCGGCTATTTCGCTATGCGGCAGGCCATCGCTGGTCATTGCTCCCTTGAATAGCTTGGCGGCCAAGGCCCGTGGTGCTTGGCCGACGTGCTGCCAGTCGGCGCGATGGATAACGCCTGAGGCTCCCTGGCCGAGCACTTCGCCCAAGCTGACCTGGCTGCGATCGACCGGTGGCAGCGGGTGCTGTGCCAGGGCATCTGCCTCGATCGCGTCGCTGAACGGGTTGCCGGCAAAGGCCAGCCACGTCAGCCGAGGCATCGCCAGTAGCCAGTCGGGCAGGGCGGGGAGGCGGTTTGCGGCGATGCGCAGCAGCTCTAGACGGCTGCAGCGGGAAAGGGATTCAGGCAGCGTCCGCAGCCGATTGCCGGCCAGCATCAATTTTTGCAACCGCGTGCAGCGGCCGATCTCCTCAGGCACGGATTCGAGTTGGTTGTCGGTAAGAATCAACCAGCGCAGTGCAGGAGGCAGCGCTTCGGCGGGTAGATGGCGAATGCGGTTGGCCTTGAAGCCGACCATCTCTAGCCCGTGGCACATGCCGACCCCCACCGGCAGCTCGGTGAATGCATTGTCCGAGCAGAACAGGATGCGCAGCTTATGCAGTCGCCACAGGTCAGATGGCAGGCAGCTGAGGCGGTTGCCTGAGAGATTGAGCACTTCCAGGCTGTCGGCCAGATCGAAGATTTCGCTGGGGAAGGTTTCCAGTTGTTCTGATAGATCCAGGCGAGTGACGCCGGCCAGTTCGCCGCGTTTCAATTGTGCCAGTGTGTTCATGCTGTCCTCGTGCGAGCCTCGATGAGGCTGGCAATAGCGGATGGTTGCAGGGCGGAAGGGTGCGCGCCAAGGCAGCTAGGCAATGCGCTACGACACTGAAGGGGCGTGTATGTTCAGTCCGCCGGCTCTGGTGCCGGCTTTTCCGTTGGCAGTCGGCGTGTACGGATGATCCGTTCGGCGCGAGCCCGCAGCTGTCCGCAGCCGCCATCGATGTCCTGGCCCGCCGAGTTGCGCACTTTGGTCAGGACGCCGTTCTGGTGCAGGTAGCGCATGATCTGGTGGATACGGTCGGCGGCGGGGCGTTGGTATTCGTCATCGTCGAGGCTGTTGTAGGGGATCACGTTCATGATCGCGAACTTGCCTTTGAGCAGGCGGATGATGCCGTCCATTTCTTCCTGGCTGTCATTGATGCCTTTGAGCAGCGTCCACTGGTACTGAATCGGATAATCGACCAGACGCGCATAGGCTTCGCCCAGCGCAACCAACTCGTCGGGGTTGATATCGGGTGCCCGTGGCAGTAGCTCGCGCCGCAGCGCTGCATCGGTACTGTGCAGCGATAAGGCCAATGCCGGCCTTACCTTCTGGCGCGGTAGGCGCTCGAATACGCGGGGATCGCCAACGGTGGAGAACACCAGGTTCTTGTGACCGATGCCGCCGTCGGTGCCCAATAGGTCGATAGCCTCGAGCACGTTGTCGAGATTGTGCGCCGGCTCGCCCATGCCCATGAAGACCACCTTCGTCACCGGACGGAAGCGTCGAGCGAGGGCAACCTGGGCGACGATCTCGGCGCTGCCGAGCTGCCGCAACAAGCCGCTCTTGCCGGTCATGCAGAATACGCAACCGACCGCGCAGCCGACCTGACTCGATACGCACAGGCCGTCGCGAGGCAAGAGAACGCTTTCAACCATCTGGCCGTCCGCCAGCTCTACCAGCAAACGTGCGGAGCCATCATCGCCTGGGTGCTCTGAACGTAGCCGAGCCAGCTTTTCAATGGTTTCGCTGACAGCGGGGAGGCCTTCGCGTACGGACAGCGGCAGAAAATTTTCCGTTTTCTGGTGGCGTGTCCCGACGTCCAGCGCCTGCCCCTTGAGCCACGCACGCGTTAGCCGACCGATATGAAGGGGCTTGGCGCCGATCTCGGCGAGCTGCAGATGGATGTCTTGGATGCGCATAGGGCGCGCATTCTAGCCAAAGGCTAAGGGCCGGTCTGTAGCGGCGTGAGGATTACAGCGATTGTCTGGACCTGGGTCGCCCACATTCATTCCGTGAAGCGGCGGCTGCCCAATGCGAGCCCGAACAACAGCACCGCGAGCAGGCCAAAGGCGAGAGTCAGCGACCCATAGTGCGCAATCACTCCGATCACTGCCGGACCGGCAAGAACGCCAGCAAAGCCGATGGTGGTTGCCGCAGTGATTGCCTGATGCACCGGCATGCTGTGTTGCCGGCTCAGCGACGAAATCAATACTGGCGAGACGTTGGCACAGCCCAGGCCACACAAGCCGTAACCGAGAAGGGCAAGCGCCCAATGTTCCGTTACGATGCTCAAGCCAATGCCGGTTCCCGCCAACAATCCGCCGAAACCGATCACGCGTGCGGTCCCTAGACTGTTTACCACTGGCGTCCCGGCGAAGCGGCCAACGGTTACCATTAGGGCGAAGCTTGCGTAGCCCAGGCCGCCCTTGGCGGTATCCAATGCCTTGTGCTCGGTGAGGTAGAGTGCGCTCCAATCCAGTACCGCGCCTTCGGCCAGGTAGACGACGAAGCACAGGGCGCCGACCAGCAGGACCATACCGCTAGGGCGAACGAAGGCGACCCCGCCCGCTGGCGCCTTGTCCCGTAGAAACCCAGGTGCCACCGCAACGTTCGCGAGCGCGATCGCAGTGATCATCAAAAAGGTGCCGGCTGCTGGCGCGAGGCCCAGGGTCAGCGCGGCGGTGAGCGCCAGCGCGCCGCAAATCGAACCCAGGCTGAACATGCCGTGAAAGTTCGACATGTGCCGCTTGCCGGTGTCGCGCTCGATCAGCACGCCCTGGATGTTGAGCACCACATCGATGACACCAAGGCTGCCACCGAAACAGAACAGGGCCAGGGCTAGAATCCAGATCGATTCGGTCAGGGCCATCCCGACCAGCGCGAAAAGCAATAGGACCACGCTGGACAGCACGACCGGGCGGATGCCGCACTGGGTCACTAACAATC
>DPSI01000455.1:1654-2615 GCA_003527165.1 Pseudomonas sp. | reverse complement strand
GCGGCTGGGGCGGATCGACAGCTGGAAGGCCAGCAAGCCCTCGCTGACGTCGGTGTCGTCGATCAGGCGGATCAGGCTCTGGATCTGCCGCTCGTCCTTGTCGACCATCTGCCGCAGTTTGTCCTCGCTGAAGGCCGCGAGATTTTTCCGTCCAAGCTGCAGCTTGCGCAGCTGCACTTCGAGAATCAGCGTGTTGAGCGGAGTTTTCAGCTCATGGGAGACGATCGACATGAAGTCGTCGCGCATGCGCACGGCATCTTCCAGTTCGCCCTTGGTGCTGCGCAGCTCATCGAGCAGTACCTCTTGCTCGCGGCGGCTGCGCTCCAGCGCTTCGAGCTGGCGCGCCAGGCGCTTGCGGTTGCGATACAGATCGACGAACACGCTGACTTTGCTACGCACCGCATGCGTATCGAGCGGCTTGTGCATGAAGTCGACGGCGCCGCTTTCGTAGCCTTTGAAGGCATAGTTGAGCTCACGGCCGGCGGCGCTGACGAAGACGATGGGGATCTGCTTGGTACGCTCGGTGCCGCGCATCAGCTCGGCCAGCTGGAAGCCGTCCATGCCCGGCATCTGCACATCGAGAATGGCCAGCGCGAACTCATGCTGCAACAGCAGCTCGAGCGCCTGCTCCGCCGACTCGGCCTGATGCACGCGAACACCTGGGCTCCTGAGTATGGCATCCAGCGCAAGCAGGTTTTCCGGCAGGTCATCGACGATCAGCAGGTACGCTTCATCGGTGTGGTCGGGCATGGGTCACTCCAGTTCACGCAACAGTCGGTGAATATCGCGCAAGGGCAAAATGTAATCCGGCGCAAAGCGCTGGAGTGCTGCAAGCGGCATGGTCGGAACCTCGGCTTCCTCGGGGTCCTGTACGATGGTGATGCCACCGGCTCGTTTGATCGCTTCCAGGCCGGCCGCGCCATCTTCATTGGCGCCGGTCAGCAGGATACCGGCGACACGC
>DPSI01000455.1:0-1472 GCA_003527165.1 Pseudomonas sp. | reverse complement strand
TGGATACCGGCGACACGCTCAGCCCAGGCATCGGCTGCCGACTCGAACAGCACATCGATCGAGGGGCGCGAAAAATAAACCGCGTCGTCCTGGCTGAGCGATAGAGTCAGGTCCGCCTCCACCAGCAAGTGGTATCCGGGCGCAGCGAAATAAAGGGTCCCGGCGCACACCGCTTCCTTGTCATCCGCTTCCTTGACCCGCAGTGCCGTCTTGCGCTGGAAGATCTCGGCCAGCTGGGTCGGCCCGCTCGCCGGTATGTGCTGGACCATCAACAGCGCCTGACGCAGATCAGCTGGCAGCCCGTCGACCAGCGCACTCAGCGCAGCCAGACCGCCCGCCGAAGCACCGATCACTACCGCGTCGACGGGCCGGGCAAATGGCTTGGCTGAAGTGTCGGCGGCCGGCTTTTTCATAATTTGCGGAAGATCCTTTCCTGCTTGTCGAACGCCTCGTAGCGTCCAGCGTAGCCGGAGAACTCCACGGTTTCCTTGCTGCCCAGCCCAAGAAATCCACGGTGACAAAGGGAATCATGAAACAGGCCAAAGGCCCGATCCTGCAATGGCTTGTTGAAATAGATCAGTACGTTGCGGCAGGAAACCAGTTGAGTTTCGGCGAACACGCTGTCCGTCGCCAGGCTGTGATCGGCAAAAGTCACCTTCTCTTTCAGCGACTTGTCCATGATCGCCGAATCATAGGCAGCGGTGTAGTAGTTGCTGAGACTCTGCTTGCCGCCGGCCTGCTGGTAATTCTCGGTGTATTGGCGCATGTCACCAATATCGAAAATGCCCCGGCGCGCCTGCTCCAGTGACCGCGGATTGATATCGGTGGCGTAGAGGATGGTGCGCTCGAGCAAGCCCTCCTCCTTGAGCAAGATCGCCATCGAGTACACCTCTTCCCCTGTGCTGCAACCGGCGATCCAGATCTTCAGCGACGGATAGGTACGCAGCACCGGCACCACCTGCTCACGCAGCGCCAGGAAATAACTCGGATCGCGGAACATCTCGCTAACCGGGATGGTGAGAAACTGCAGCAATTCCATGAATGCCTGCGGATCGTAAAGGATTCTGCGTTGCAGTTCCGAGATGCTCTCACAATGCATCTGCTTGAGCGCCAGCAGTACCCGGCGTTTGAGCGAGGCTCCGGAATAGTCGCGGAAGTCATAGCTGTAGCGCAGGTAGATCGCTTCGATCAGCAGCTTCAGTTCGATGGCCTGGGTGCGGTTGTCGGGAGTTGTCACAACAGCTCCACTTTCGGTAGCCATACGCGGATCAGCGAGAACAGACGGTCAAGGTCGATAGGCTTGGCCAGGTAGTCGTTGGCCCCGGCGCGCAGGCAACGCTCCTGGTCATCCTTCATCGCCTTGGCGGTGACCGCAATGATCGGCAGCTTGGCGAAGCGCGAATCCTTGCGGATCTCTTCCATCGCGGTGAAACCGTCCATCTCCGGCATCATGATGTCCATCAGCACCAGGT
>DPSI01000246.1 GCA_003527165.1 Pseudomonas sp. | reverse complement strand
CAAACAGGTCGCCAGTACCTTGCTGGACAAGCCAGGCGGCTATCTGACCAACGACATCGCTCCCCCTGGCCTGTGGCTGGACAACATGCCCAGCTGGGAATATGGCGTGCTGGTTCAGGTCCGCGATCTCAGCCGTGCGCTACGCAAGGATTTCGCCCGTTCTCAGTCGCAGTCGACTGAAGATGCCGATCTGTCCAAGGCCGAGCCGTTGTTCAATTTCGACAATCGCAGCTGGGCCCTACCCGCCAGCGAATCCGAATACCGTAACGGCATCCGCTTCCTGGACCGCTACCTGGCGCGCTTGAGCGACCCGGCGCCCAAGGCGCAGTTTTATACTCGAGCCGATAACCTCAACAACTGGCTGGGGGATGTGGGGACCCGGCTGGGATCGCTTTCCCAGAGATTGTCGGCGAGCGTCGGCCGGGTACGTTTGGACGCTCAGGTGGCGCCAGATCTGGAGCGTGACGGCGTCAGGCAGGTGGTCGAGGAACAGCGCGTCGAGACGGCCTGGTTGCAGATCGATAACGTGTTCTACGAAGCACGCGGGCAGGCCTGGGCCTTGTCGCATCTGCTGCGAGCTATCGAAGTGGACTTCGCTGACGTGCTGGCCAAGAAGAACGCCGCGATCAGCGTCAGGCAGATCATCCGGGAGCTCGAAGCCGCACAGGAGCCGCTCTGGAGTCCGATGGTCCTCAACGGCAGCGGCTATGGTGTTCTCGCCAACCATTCGCTGGTGATGGCGAATTACATCTCGCGTGCCAACGCGGCGATCATCGACTTGCGTAATCTGCTCTCGCAAGGGTAGGCGGCGGGCGACCCTTCGGGGTCGCAGCTTGCGGTTGCAGGGTCAATCCAGCCCGAGCTTCTTCAGGCGATAACGCATGGAGCGGAACGACAGGCCCAGCCGTTGGGCGGCGGCTGTGCGGTTCCAACGGGTTTCTTCCAGTGCTTGCATGATCAACTTGCGTTCGACGTCCTCAAGGTGGTCTTCGAGGTTGTCGATCTGCGCCAGGCTGGCTTCGCCATTCTCTGGTGCGCCCGGCGCGTCGGCCAGGCGCAGGTCGCTGGGCTTGATCTCCTCGCCCTCACAGAGCGTGTAGGCGCGCTCGAGCATGTTTTCAAGTTCGCGTACGTTGCCTGGAAACCGATAGCTCTGCAGTTTCGCCAGTGCATCGGGATGCAGCCGCGCCGGTGTGTCATCGCATTCCTGAGCGAGGCGGCGGAGCATCACCTCAACCAGCTGGGCGATATCTTCGCGGCGCTCACGCAGGGGCGGCACGCGTAGCTCGATGACATTCAGGCGATAGTACAAATCCTGGCGGAAGCGACCCGCGGCGACTTCGCTGGCCAGGTCTTTGTGGGTGGCGCAGAGAATCCGTACATCGACCACCAGCTCCTTGGCCCCGCCGACTGCGCGCACGGCCTTTTCCTGTATTGCCCGTAGCAATTTCACCTGCATCGGCAGCGGCAGGTCCGCCACCTCGTCGAGAAACAAGGTGCCCCCATCCGCGGCCTGGAACAGGCCCGGCTTGTCTTCCATAGCACCGGTAAAGCTGCCTTTCTTGTGCCCGAAGAATTCGCTTTCCATCAGCTCCGATGGTATCGCGCCACAGTTGACCGGAACGAACGGACGTTCGTGACGCGGGCCCTGCTCGTGGATCAGCCGCGCCACCAGTTCCTTGCCGCTGCCGGATTCGCCGCTGATATACACCGGTGCCTGACTGCGTGCCAGTTTGCCGATCTGCTTGCGTAGCACGTTCATGGGCGGCGAGGCGCCGAGCAAACGGCTGTCGACCGTCAGCTCGTTGGGGTTCGGAGTGCGCAGTCGCAGGGCGGTAGTGACCAGCTCGCGTAGCCGACCGAGATCCACCGGTTTGGTAAGAAAATCGAAAGCGCCGGCCTTGAGCGCGCCGATGGCGGTGTCGAGGCTGCCATAGGCTGTGATCATCGCCACCGGGAGGTGCGGATACTGCTGCTGAATGAACTGCACCAGTTCCAAGCCACAACCGTCGGGCAGGCGCATATCGGTCAGGCACAGGTCATAACGCTCGCGCGCCAGGCACTCGCGGGCCTCTTTGAGATTGCGGGCGCTGCGGGTATCCAGCTTCATTCGCCCAAGGGTAATCTCCAGGAGTTCCCGGATATCGGGCTCGTCATCGATGATCAGCGCTTTCTGGCGGGCGGTCATGGTCTCGGTCTTTTAGCTGACGGATGGCGCGGGTCCGCAATGTTAACGCTACAGCGCATGCTTTGTACCGCGACCGTAGCTGATGTGTGACCTTGTTGCCTCGTTGGCAGCTCTCAGCTCAGCTTGCGCGGATGTGCGAAGACGATGCGGAAACAACTGCCACCCTCGTCTCGTTCACGGTAATCCAGACGAGCCTGATTGCTTTCGCAGAGCTCTCGGGAAATATAGAGGCCCAAGCCCGTACCCTTGTTCTCTGTCGTGAAAAAAGGCTCGAAGATATTCTGCACCTGCTCGACCGGCACGCCCGGACCGTCATCAAGCACTTCGAGGACTGGCAGATCGCTGGCCTCGTCGCGGAAGACCTGTAGCCATACCTTTGCCTGGCCATGTTTCTAACCGCTGTAGCGCAGCCCCTTCTC
>DPSI01000156.1 GCA_003527165.1 Pseudomonas sp. | reverse complement strand
GAGGCCCGCCAGCGCTGGAGCGAAGTGGACAGCCCGTCCGGGCGTCTGCCGAGCTTGTTGCCGCCGGGCAGCAACAGTGCCTTTGCGCCCCGCATGGACCCGATTCCGGCGCTCGGTCAGCACACTGATGCGCTGCTGACCGAGCTGGGTTACGCACCGGCCGATATCCAGCGGTTGCACCAGCAGGGCGCGGTATAAGCCCGACGGGGTGGCGTGCGGCCCACGAATGGGCGTGACGATCAGAACCTTCAAGATAAAGAGACCGTTCCATGAATCCAGGCATCATCCGCTCCGCATTGTTCGTTCCGGCCACCCGCCCGGATCGAATTCCCAAGGCACTGGCGACCGGCGCCGATTCGGTAATCGTCGACCTCGAGGATGCCGTGGCCGAGCACCTGAAGTCTGAGGCACGGCACCATCTGGACGCCTTTCTCGCTGCCGATCCGTCTGTCCGGGTGCTGGTACGCATCAATGCGGCGGGGCATGCGCAGCAAGCCGACGATCTGAAAGTCTGTGCCGCCCACCCGGGTGTGTTCGGCGTGCTCTTGCCCAAGGTCGAGAGCGCTGCCCAGGTGGCGGACGTCGCAGCCTGCGGCAGGCCGGTCTGGCCGATCATCGAAAGCGCCCGCGGGCTGGCTGCTCTGGCTGAGATCGCGTCCGCCACCAGCGTCGAGCGGCTGTCCTTCGGTGCGCTGGACCTGGGGCTGGACTTGGGCCTTGCCAGCGGCACTCCGGGCGCCGAGCGCATTCTCGATCAGGCCCGCTACGCGCTGTTGTTGCAGTCGCGGCTGGCAAAACTAGCGCCGCCGCTCGATAGCGTCTTTCCTGATATCAAAGACCTGCATGGCCTGGCCCGAATGACCCGTGATGCACGCGATATGGGCTTTGGCGGGCTGCTATGCATTCACCCCAGCCAGGTGGCTGTGGTGCATGAAACGCTGATGCCCAGCGCTGAAGAACTGGCCTGGGCGCAACGCGTCCTCAGCGCCGGTGCCTCCGGCGAAGGGGTCTTCGTGGTGGATGGACAGATGGTCGACGCCCCTGTGCTCGGCCGTGCCCGTCGCCTGCTGCAACGTGCCGGGCAAGCGGTCCCCTGACCGCGGCGATTGCCCGCAAAACGTACCAACCGACAAAAACAAAAGGGGTACTACACATGCTGAGCAACAAACTAAAGGCGCTCGCCTGCGCGCTGTCTCTCTCCCTGGCGGGTTTGGCGAATGCCGAGCCGATCACCATCAAGTTTTCCCACGTGGTGGCAGACAACACGCCCAAGGGGCAAGGCGCACTGATGTTCAAGAAGCTCGCCGAGGAACGCCTGCCCGGCAAGGTGACGGTCGAGGTCTACCCGAATTCCTCGCTGTTCGGCGACGGCAAGGAAATGGAAGCGCTGCTGCTCGGTGACGTGCACATGCTGGCGCCGTCACTGGCGAAATTCGAGCAGTACGCCAAGGCTATCCAAATCTTCGATCTGCCGTTCCTGTTCGACGATTTGGCGGCCGCCGATCGCTTCCAGAGCAGCCCGCAAGGCAAGGCTCTACTGACCTCGATGGAAGACAAGAACATCACCGGCCTGGCCTATTGGCACAACGGCACCAAGCAGATGTCCGCGAACAAGCCACTGCGTGAGCCCAGCGACGCGCGCGGGCTCAAGTTCCGGGTGCAGGCCTCCCAGGTGTTGGAGGAGCAGTTCAAGGCGGTGCGCGCTAATCCGCGCAAGATGAGCTTCGCCGAGGTCTATCAGGGATTGCAGACCGGAGTGGTCAACGGCACCGAGAACACCTGGTCGAACTATGAGAGCCAGAAGGTGCACGAGGTGCAGAAGTACATCACTCAGTCCGATCACGGCCTGATCGATTACATGGTCATCACCAATACGAAATTCTGGCGTGGTCTGCCGGATGACGTACGTAGCGAGTTGGAGCAGATCATGGAAGAGGTCACAGTCGAGGTGAACCGACGCGCGGACGAACTCAATCAGAAGGCCAAACGTACCATTGCCGAGTCAGGCAAGAGCGAAATCATCGAGCTGACCCCTGAGCAACGAGCCCAGTGGCGAGAAGCGATGCGGCCGGTGTGGAAGAAGTTCGAAAACGAGATCGGCGCAGACCTGATCAAGGCCGCCGAGGCAGCCAACCAGCCATAAACTGGAAATGCCAGCCAGCCTCCTCCCTTAGGACGCTGGTGAGTAACTCATGGGAGGCCCGACCTTGGGGCGAAGCGCTAAGCTTTTGCCTGCATGGCTTGGGCCTCACCTCATTGGAAACACAAGCCGATATTCAGTACTGCACTGGCGGCTGCCGGTGACCGTGCGGCTCGCGTTTTGCCGATCGACCGCTGGGCGTCCTTCAGTCGTTCCGCTCGGCAGTGCGTCGCGCCTTCTGCCGAACGGCGACTCGGAATTCAGTGCCGAGGGCTCTCTTCGGGCATGCTCATCAGTTGCTTTTCCATGTTCCAGTCGAAGGGCTCTTCGTTCTGCTCGGCTTCGTAGCGACGCTCTTCCAGCCGCTGGAATATCTCGATCTCTTCATCCGGCATGAAGTGCAGACAGTCGCCGCCGAAGAACCACAGCAGGTCGCGGGGGACCAGGTGGGCGATCTGTGGATAGCGGTGGAAGACTTGGCAGATCATGTCCTGTCCCATATGCCGCTCTTCCGGCACGTTTTGCAGATTCATGATCAGCTCGTCGAAGCGTTCGAGGAACAGCGCATGGCTTTCTTCCGATACCTGTTCGGTTTCACCCATGGCAAGCAGAATGCCGCGCAGATGGGCCAGAAGTGCCAGGTTGTGATCGTGATAGGGGTTGGCCATGGTTCACCTGTATCGAGTTGGGCGCGGGATTATAGAGCTCGGCGCGTTCGGTTGAATGTCTTTAGTTGACTCGTGAGTGGGCCGCGGGGTTCGCTGGGCGTGGCGTGGTGTTGTAGCAACATGCCGATGGACGACCAATGGCACCCGTTTTCCAAAGCAATCATTGCCTGTATGGTCCCGTTTCGTCACAGGCGCGACGGGGCCCGCTGTTTCGGGTTGGAGGACGTATCAGAAGAGCTGTAGGGCCGAACTTGTTCGGCCTTCGCAATCTGCGGCCGAATGAAT
>DPSI01000440.1:6226-6543 GCA_003527165.1 Pseudomonas sp. | reverse complement strand
ACCGTCACCCGCGAGCCGTTCCGCAACCAGGGCCGCATCACCACGCTGGTGGAAACCGGCCAGCTCGCCGCCGACATCGGTCTGCCGCCGTTGAACAAGCACAGCGACCGGGTGATGCTCTGCGGCAGTCCGGCGATGCTCGACGCGCTGACCGGCATGCTCGACGAGATGGGCTTCGAGGCCTCGGCACAGCAGGGCGAACCCGGCGACTACGTGATCGAGCGCGCCTTCGTCGAGAAATAACGGCTCCAAATCCAAATCTGTAGGAGCGAGTTTGCTCGCGAAGCGCTTTTGCCACCTGTTCGCGAGCAAGCTCG
>DPSI01000440.1:0-6088 GCA_003527165.1 Pseudomonas sp. | reverse complement strand
CCTGTTCGCGAGCAAGCTCGCCCCTACAAAAAGCCATTCGATCCAGCCTGGGAGCACGCCATGACCCCTCACCGCTTCGTGACACTCGACGTCGGGCTGCGTCAGCAGGCCGAGCAATCCCTGTCTCAGTGGATTGAACCCTGCCTCGGCTGCGACCTGCTGAGCGCCGGCGCGGTGCGCGAACTGCGCGTCGACGGCTCGCAGCTGCATCTCAGCCTGGCTCTGGGCTTTCCGGCCGAGGGCTATCGGCAAGCCCTGAGCCGGGCACTGAAGGCCTTGCTGTTGGCACACACCCAGGCCACCGTGGTGGAGGTCGAGATCGACTGGTGCGTGACCCCGGCCTCGATCACCCGCCAGAGCCTACCGGGCGTCAAGCACCTGATCGCGGTCGCCTCAGGCAAAGGCGGTGTGGGCAAGTCCACCACGGCGGTCAACCTGGCGCTGGCTTTGGCCGCAGACGGCGCGCGGGTCGGCATGCTCGATGCGGATCTCTACGGGCCCAGCCAGCCCCGCCTGCTCGGCCTCAGCGGACTGCCGGAAACCCGTGAGGGGAAACTGCAGCCGATGCCCGGCCACGGCCTGCAATGCATGTCCATTGGCTTTCTCGTCGACGAGGAAGCACCGGTAATCTGGCGGGGCCCGATGATCACCCAAGCGCTGACCCGCCTGCTGGAGGAAACCCACTGGCAGGACCTCGACTACTTGATCGTAGACTTGCCGCCCGGCACAGGCGACATTCACCTGACCCTGGCGCAGCGGATGCCGGTTTCCGCCGCACTGATCGTCACCACCCCGCAGGATCTGGCCCTGCTGGACGCGCGCAAGGGCCTGCGCATGTTCGAAAAGGTCAACGTGCCAGTGCTCGGCATCATCGAGAACATGAGCCTGCACGTCTGCAGCCAGTGCGGCCACGAAGAGCACATCTTCGGCAGCGGTGGCGCGCGGCGCATGGCTGATCAGTACGGCAGCGAGCTGCTCGGCGAGTTGCCGCTGGACATGCGCATCCGCGTCGGCGCCGATGATGGCGTGCCGGTGGTCGTCGTCGAACCGCATGGCAGCCTGGCGCAGAGCTACCAGACCATCGCCCGCCGGGCCGCGGCACGCTTGTCGCTGCGTACGCAGCAGACCACGACGGCGCTGCCGAAGATCGTCGAGGCCTGAGCGAAGCAGCGGATCACTCCGATACGTTGGCACTTTTTATTGCACCGCGAGGGGCAACTTTCGCCTCGCCTGTTGTCTCGTTCTAGAGCGCGCATCAAACCAACCATAAGCGCGCCGCATAAGCAGGTCTTTGAAAACGTAGGCGTGGCAGGCACGACAAGCCTGTTTTCAACGCAGTTTTGCCAATGCAGCGTTTTTCAGGGGCCTGCTAGAGCCTGACGTGAGGTCCTATCCATGCTGACACTTTCAATCAATGGCGCCGACCTCGAAGTCGACGTCCCCGAGGATATGCCCCTGCTCTGGGTCCTGCGCGATGTGCTGGGGCTGACGGGCAGCAAATACGGTTGCGGCATCGCCCAGTGCGGCGCCTGCACCGTCCACCTCGATGGTCAGGCGGCGCGCTCGTGCGTGCTGCCGATCGGCGAGGTGAAGGGCCGCAAGGTGGTGACCATCGAGAGCATCGGCGAAACCGATCTCGGCCAGCAGGTGCAACAGGCCTGGCTGGAGGACGAGGTCGTGCAGTGCGGTTATTGCCAATGCGGGCAGATCATGTCCGCCGTCGCGCTGCTGGAAAAGAACCCGCAGCCCGATGACCAGACCATCGATCAGGGCATGGCCGGCAATCTCTGCCGCTGCTGCACCTACACCCGCATTCGCAGCGCCATCAAGCGCGTCGCCCAGGCATGAGGAGGCGAGAGATGGCCAACCCTGACACAACCCTGCAATCCCCTTCGCGGCGCAATCTCCTCAAGGTAGGCAGCCTGGCCCTGGGCGGGCTGGTAATCGGCTTCTCGCTGCCCTTCGCCGGACGCAGTTTCGCCGAACAGGTCCTCAACGAAGGGCCGGAAGACCAGCCGATGTCCAACGCCACCGCGCTGGACGCCTTCATCAGCATCGACCGCGACGGCCGGGTGGTCTTCACCGTACCGAAAATCGAGATGGGCCAGGGCGCCCAGAGTGGGCTGGCGGTGATGGTGGCCGAAGAGCTGGAGATCGGCCTCGACCAGATCACTCTGAAGGAAGCACCACCGAACGAAGCGATCTACAACGACAAGTTGCTGAATTTCCAAGCCACCGGCGGCTCGACCTCGATCCGCAGTAACTGGGAGCCGCTGCGCCAGGCCGGTGCGGCGGCGCGTCTGCTGCTGATCCAGGCCGCCGCACAACGCTGGCAAGTTGGCGCCGATCAGTTGCGCGTCGAGAATGGCCGCGTGCTCGGCACCGATGGCCAGAGTTTCGGCTATGGCGAGCTGGTCGAGGACGCCTCGAAGCTGCCGGTACCGGAAAACATTCCACTCAAGCCCGCCGAGCAGTTCAAGCTGATCGGCAAGCCCACCCGGCGCCTGGACACCCCGGCGAAAGTCGACGGCACGGCTCGTTTCACCATCGACCTGGTGGTGCCCGGGATGAAACACGCCTCGGCCCGCGCCTGTCCGGTGATTGGCGGCACCGTCCGTACGGTCGATGATCGCGCCGCGCGCAAGGTTCCCGGCGTACTCGAGGTGATCCGCCTGGATAGCGCCGTGGCGGTGATCGGCGAGCACACCTGGGCGGCGTTTTCCGGCGTGCGCGCGCTGGAGATCGAGTGGGATTATGGCGACAACGCAGGCATCGACTCGGCGCAGATGGAGCGCGAGATCAAAGACGCGCTGGACAAGCCCGGCGCCATCGCCAACGAACAGGGCGATATCGACCAGGCGCTGAAAGACGCGGCGAAGACCTTCGAGGCCGAGTACGAGATGCCCTTCCTCGCCCACGCGGCGCTGGAACCCATGACTTGTGTCGCACAGGTTCGTCCCGACGCAGTGGAGCTCTGGGTCGGCACCCAGGTGCCGGTGCGTGCGCAGACCGCTGCCGCCGAAGCCTCGGGCCGGCCGGCGGAACAGGTCATCGTCAACAATCAGCTCATCGGCGGCGCCTTCGGCCGCCGTCTGGAGGTCGACTACATCAGCCAGGCCGTGGCCATCGCGGCGAAGGTGGACTACCCGATCAAGCTGACCTGGCTACGAGAGGAAGACACTACCCACGACATGTACCGCCCGCATTACATCGACCGTCTCGCCGCGGCGTTGGATGCCGAGGGTCGCCTTCTGGGCTGGCGTCACAGCATTGCCGGCGCCTCGGTGCTGGCGCGCTTTGCGCCGGCCGCCGTGCCCGAGAACGGCCTCGATGGCGATGCGGTCGAGGTGGCCATGCATCCGATCTACGCTATGCAGAACCTGCGCGTGAACTACGTGCCGGTGCCGCCCAAGGCCTTGCACCAGTCCTGGTGGCGCGGTGTGGGCCCGCTGCGCAGCACTTACATGCTGGAAAGCTTCATCGATGAACTGGCACGCAGCGTCGACCGCGACCCGGTGGAGTACCGCATGGCACTGCTCGGCAGCCATCCACGTGCCCAGGCGGTGCTGCGCCTCGCCGCCGAACAGGCGGGATGGAGCGAACCACTGGAGGCCGGACACGGCCGCGGCGTGGCGGTGCAGGAGGTCTTCGGTAGCTTCCTGGCCACCGTGGTCGAACTGCAGGTCACCGAGGACAAGGGCATCAAGCTCAAGCGCTTGGTGGTAGCGATCGATTGCGGTCAGGTGATGAACCCGGTGTCCGTCAAATCGCAGATCGAGGGCGGGACGCTGTTCGGTCTGTCTGCGGCGCTGTTCAACGAGATCACCGTCAGCCAAGGCCGCGTCGAGCAGACCAACTTCCATGATTACCGCCAGCTGCGGATCAGCGAAGCGCCGCCAGTGGAGACCCACATCGTCGAGAGCCGCGAAGCGCCCGGCGGGGTCGGCGAGGCCGGCACGGCAATGATCGCCCCGGCTCTGGTCAACGCTCTCGCCGCAGCCAGCGGCACCCGCATACGCCGCCTGCCCCTGGCTCGCGCCGGCTACTACGTGATTTGAGGACACCCAGCATGAATAACCGACTCACCCTGGGCAGCCTGCTGGGCGCTGCGCTGGCGCTGTCCAGCGCGGCGGCTTTGGCACAACAACAGCCTGATCAGGCGCTGCTCGAACGCGGCGAATACCTGACCCGCGCCGCCGACTGCCTGGCCTGCCACGTCACCGAAGGCGGCAAGCCCTACGCCGGTGGCCTACCGGTGAAAATGCCGTTCGGCACCCTCTATTCCACCAATATCACCCCGGACAAGGAGACCGGCATCGGCAACTGGAGCGACGACGAATTCGTCGAGGCCATGCAGCAAGGCATCGGCCCGGATGGCCGCCACTATTATCCGGCCTTCCCCTACACCTCCTATACCCTGATGCCGCGCGAGGACATCCTGGCGATCAAGGCCTACCTGTTCAGCCTGGAGCCGGTGAACCAGCCAAACAGGGAAAACGACATTGGCTTCCCGTTCAACCAGCGTTGGGGCATCGCCCTGTGGAATCTGCTGTTTCTCGATGATGAACGCTTCGAGCCGGATCCCGAGCAATCCGAGCAGTGGAACCGCGGCGCCTATCTGGTTGAAGGCCCTGGCCACTGCGGCGAGTGCCACACCCCGCGCAATCTGCTGCAGGCCAGGAGCGGATCCAAAGCCCTCGGCGGCGCCACTATCCAGGGCTGGGCCGCCTGGAACATTACCGGTGACGAACAGAGCGGCATCGGTGGCTGGCCAGACGAGGCACTGGCCAGCTACCTGGCCACGGGCGTCGCGCCGGGTTACGGCGTGGCGGGCGGGCCGATGGCCGAAGTGGTCAACCACAGCCTGCGGCACCTGACGCCGGAGGATATCCAGGCGATGGTGGCCTACCTCAAGTCAGTGCCCGGCCAGCCAGCGGAGGTCAAACGACCCGATGAAAAGGCGCTGGCGAACGAACCACCGGCCGAGACCGCTCATCCGTTGGGGCAGAAGCTGTTCGCCGATACCTGCGCCAGCTGCCACCAGTGGGACGGCAGCGGACGCCAGAGCGACTACGCCTCGCTACGCGGCCTGCGCACGCTGAACGATCCACAGGGGCTCAATCTGGTCCAGGTGATACTCAACGGCGACGCCCTGCACGGGCCAAGCGGACACCACCTGATGCCGGCCTTCAGTCGCCACTTCAACGATCGGGAGGTCTCAGCACTGAGCAACTTCATGCTCGGCCACTTCGGTTCGCAGTCGGGCGACCTTACCCCGGAAACCATTGCCGAGCGACGCGAGCAAGGGCACTGAAACCGAGAGGTAGGCATCGAAAGTCACCTGAGCAGCAGGTCGGTCGGGCTGCTCAGGTGAGCCCATCGCCAGGCTGGTAGTCAGCTTTACGGCGTGACGCCGGAAACCATTGTCGAGGTCGAGCGTCGCACGCAAGCTGAGCGACATCCAACGAGCGACCAGAAGTGTTGGGAGGGGCTGCCCGGCCCGATCCCACTCACGCAATCTGCGGTTCGTCACGACCGTTTCGTTCCACGACCGAACGGTCATTCGTCGCAAACCCGCCCGCCATTCGTCGTGAAGCCGCGCGCATGATGGCACTTGCCGTATCCTCGCCGGCTATCGGAGCCGAAGAGCCCGACCCGCAGTCCGGCATATAAATCGCATCCCACAAAGCCCGTACTGCCCAGCGCCACGCTATTGGCGCTTGCGGGGCTTCCCCGTGAACAACTGTGGTCCGCCCTCCGGGCGGTTGTTTGTCAAAACATCGGGCTTCCCCGATTGGATGTGAAATGAAAACACCACGTCTGTTACAAGGCCGCCGCGGCCCTGTGCTCTCCGTATTGCTGGTGCTGGCCGTTGCCGCTTGCCTGGCCTACTGGCAATTCAAGCCCGCCGTCCCGCCCGCCCCTGCGACAGGCGCCGCGGCCAGCATGCTCGAAGCCCTGCAGGAATCCACCGATCCCTGGCAAGCCAATCGCCAGGATCTCTCCGTGTTGATGAGCGATCTGCGCGGCGCCACCATTGCCAGTGCCGCACTCGGCAAGGATGCGGTCTATATCAGCCTGAACGACG
>DPSI01000441.1 GCA_003527165.1 Pseudomonas sp. | reverse complement strand
ACCCAGAACCAGTCGACCGGATGCGCGCGCACCCGATCCTCGACGAAGCGGTTGGCGGCCTGGATGCCGGCCAGGACGTCGGCGGCCTTGTCCTCGCTGTGGCTGACGCTGATCGGCTCATGCGCCGTGTCCCGGAACCGGGCGTTGGGCAGGCGCACCACCGACAGCGGCTGCATCACCGTGTCGAACCGCGCCGCCAGCCGCGCCGCGCCGGGGGATGCGTTCACCGGCTGGCCGAAGAACTGCACCTCCGGCCCCTGATTGTATTTCTGATCGACCAGCAGGGCGATGGAGTCGCCCCGCTTCATCCCCGCCATCAGATCGCGCGTCCCATCGCCCTTGGGCGCGAACAGGCGGATGCCATACCGTTCGCGGCTCTTGCGGATCAGGGCGTCGACATAGGGGTTGTTGGCGGCCCGATAGGTGACCTGGCACGGCACGCCCGCCGCCATGATGACCGCCGCCATCACTTCGAAATTGGCCAGGTGGCCGGAAATCAGCACCGCCGGCTTGCCGCTGTCGCGCAAGGCGTGCAGCCGCTCCAGCCCCACCACCTCGACCCGCCCGCCCTCGGGGGTCAACTGGTCCATCACCGCCAGTTCCGCGAAGGTGCGCCCCGTCTGGTCCCACTGGGCCAGGGCCAGGGCGTTGCGCTCGGCCTCATCCATGTCGGGAAAGGCGATGCGCAGATTGCGGATCACCGTCTTCTGCGTGCCCGTCAGCGGCCCCAGGGCGCGCAGCAGCCAGCCGCCCAGGGCGGACGCCCGCTCCACGCCCAACAGCCGCAGAAACCCGAACAGCGCCTGAAAGCCGAAGGCTTCCAGGCGCCAGGCGAAATCCTGTCGCCAATCGCTACGCTTACCAGGCAATCGTCAATCCACCGTCCACCACAAGGGTCTGTCCGGTCACATAGGCCGAGGCAGGGCTGCACAGATAGACCGCCGTGCCCGCGATTTCATCCGGTTGGCCGATCCTTTTCAGCGGCGCCGGCTCGGTGACCTGTTTCAGCAGCTCGGGATTCTCCCACAGATATTTGGCGAAGTCGGTCTGCACCAGGCCCGGCGCGATGCAGTTGACCCGCACGTTCGACGGCCCCCACTCCACCGCCAGATTGCGCACCAGCTGCATGTCCGCGGCCTTGGAGATGTTGTAGGCGCCGATCAGGGCGTTGCCGCGCAGGCCCCCGATGGACGAGATCACCAGGATCGCCCCGTCCTTGCGCTCCACCATCTGCGGCGCGACCATCTGGATCAGCCAGTGGTTGGAGATGACATTGTTCTGAAGAATCTTCTCGAACTGATCGTCGGCGATGCCCGCCATCGGCCCGGCGTAGGGATTGGTCGCGGCGTTGCAGACCAGAATGTCGATCTTGCCGAAGGCGCTGTTGGTCTCGTCGACCAGCCGCTGCAGGTCTTCCTTGGAGGCGATGTTGGCGGGAACCGCAATAGCGCGGCCTTCACCGTATTTGCCGTTGATCTCGGAGGCGACCTCTTCGCACGGCCCGGCCTTGCGCGAGGAAATGACGACCTTGGCGCCGTGTTCGGCCAGCCGTTCGGCGATGGCCTTGCCGATTCCGCGCGACGAGCCGGTGATGATGGCGACCTTGCCGCTCAGATAGAACAATTCCATGCGTTAACCTCCTTTTACCGCCCGTTTATCCGCGCGGACCCTAGCCGTTAGCCTTCGTTAACGTGATACTTGATCGATTCTATAGGGAAAGGCGGTTCTGACCGGCCCCATGCGAAAGATCACCGGCGGCTTCCTGTTCTTCGGCTACCTGTTCCTCGCCCTGACCATCGGGGCGACAATCTGGCGCGCCGGTCTGGGAGCGGGCGCAGGCGCGGCCGGGGTGCTGGGCGCGCTGGGGATCATGGCCGGAATCCACGCCATCGTCACCGGCATGGCCGACCGCCGCGCCCTGCGTCTGGAGATCAGCAAGGTGCGCGAGGCCCACCGCCTGCTGGCCGACGCGATGGAGTCGACGCAAGGCGCCCTGACCGAACTGGCCCACGCCATCGAGAGCGGCGTCCTGTCCGACACCGACGCCCTGACCGGCGAGGTGCGGATGCTGGAAGGTCTGGTCCAGCAGATGAGCGAATCCATCGAGGAACGACTGGCCGCCTCCACCTTGACCGCCGACACCTTCGAAGGCCGTCGCCAGGTCCAGTCGAACACCCTGCTGAAGACCGTCCACGACGCCCTGAGCGAGAACCGCGTCGACCTGTATCTGCAGCCCGTCGTGACCCTGCCCCAGCGGCGGACGGTCTATTATGAGAGCTTCACCCGCCTGCGCGACCCGTCGAACCGGGTGATGATGCCCGCCGAATACCTGTCGGTGGCCGAGGGCGAGGGTCTGCTGCCCGCCATCGACAACCTGCTGCTGTTCCGCTGCGCCCAGATCGTGCGCCGTCTAGCCGGACAGGACCGCAAGGTCGGGGTCTTCTGCAACATCTCGCTGGCGTCTCTGGGAGACGAGACCTTCTTCCCGCAGTTCCTCGATTTCCTGAGCCAGAACCGCGACCTGAAGGACGCCCTGATCTTCGAACTGGGCCAGGCGACGTTCGACGCCCGCGGCGCCGTTGAAGCGCGCAACATGGCCAAGCTGGCCGACCTGGGCTTCCGCTTCTCCATCGACAAGGTGCAGACGCTGGACCTGGACTTCGCCGACCTGCAACGCTCGGACGTGCGCTTCATCAAGGTGGCGGCCGACCTGCTGATCGAACAGCTGCTCGACCTGGACGGCGCCGCCCCCCTGCCCAGCCAGCCGGACATCCGCGCTGGTGACTTCGCCCCCCTGACCCGTCGCCACGGCCTCGAACTGATCGCCGAAAGGTCGAGAGCGAGAAACAGGTCGTCGACATCCTCGAACTGGATATCGCCATGGGCCAGGGCCACCTGTTCGGCGAGCCGCGCGCCATCAAGGAAGCTGTCCTGGCCGAAACCGACCCGCCTGCGGAGTTTGTCCTCTCGACGCTGAAATCGGCCGAGCAAAGAGTGCGGCTCTAAACCACTCCCCTTCTCCCCCTGTGGGAGAAGGTGGGCGCCGGAGGCGCTCGGCTGAGGGGTGTGGGCGCGGGTTTTGACGCCTTGAGCTACAGCGCCGCAACAGCCCTCCAGACCGAACCGCTCCCCCCTCATCCGTCAGGCTCCGCCTGCCACCTTCTCCCACAAGGCGAGAAGGAAGAAAAAGGCCCCTCCGTCGAAACGAAGGGGCCTGATCCTTTAAGCCTTCTGCGCGTCCATCCAGCGGACCGCGTCAGCGTCGCGGGCCGACAGGTCGGGGTAATCGGAGTCCGAGCCGACGTCCGGCACACGGCGCCAGGAGCGGGCGCATTTGGGGTGGTCGGCCAGGTTCACCGCGACCGTGATCGCTTCACCCCCCTCGACCAGTTCGGCGCCCGAGGTGCGGAAGATTTCCGCTGCGTCCAGGCCCTCGAACGGCGCGAAGGCCGAGGCGGGGCCGGTGACGGCGGGCCAGGCGTCCAGGGCGCCGCCGATCAGTTTTTCACGACGCGCGGCTTCCAGCGATTCATTGACCACTTCGAGGACGGTGTTGATCGCGGACCAACGCTCGGCCTCCGCCGGATTGCTCCACTCGGCCGGCGTCTCGGGGATCAACCGCGCGCAGTTCGACCCCGCATCGGGGAACCGGGTCGTCCACGCCTCTTCCATGGTGAAGGGCGTCAGCGGGGCCAGCCAGGCGGTCAGGCGGCTGAAGACCTCGTCCATCACTGTGCGGACAGCCCGGCGCTTGATGCTGTCGGGACGGTCGCAATACAGGCTGTCCTTGCGCACGTCGAAATACAGCGCCGACAGGTCGCCCGAGCAGAACTCCAGCACCGGCCGCACCACGTCCTGGAAGCGGTATTCGGCGTAGGCCCGACGCACATGGGCGTCCAGTTCGTGCAGGCGGTGAAGAATGAATTTCTCCAGCGGCGGGAACTGGTCGTAGTCGGTCAGCCGCTCGGCCTCGTCGAAGCCGGCCAGGGCGCCCAGCAGATAGCGGACGGTGTTGCGCAGCTTGCGATAGGCGTCGACCGTGGTCTGCAGGATCTGTTTGCCGATCCGCTGGTCCTCGGAATAGTCGACCAGGGCCACCCACAGACGCAGGATGTCGGCGCCGGATTCCTTGATGACCACCAGGGGATCGGTGGTGTTGCCCTTGGATTTCGACTGTTTCTCGCCGTTCTCGTCCAGGGTGAAGCCGTGGGTCAGGATCGCCTTGTAGGGGGCGCGGCCGCGCGTGCCGCAGCCTTCCAGCAGGGACGACTGGAACCAGCCGCGATGCTGGTCCGACCCTTCCAGATAGAGGTCGGCGGGCCAGTGTGCGGGACGGTCGCCGACATAGCCGTTCTCGCGCAGGCGCGGGTCGAGCGTAAAGGCGTGAGTCGAGCCGGAATCGAACCAGACGTCCAGGGTATCGGTGATCTTCTCGTACTGCGCCGCTTCGTCGACCAGCAACTCGGCTGCGTCCAGTTTCGACCAAGCCTCGATGCCGCCCTGCTCCACACGCTGGGCAACCGCCTCCTTCAGTTCGACGGTGCGCGGATGCAGGTCGCCGCTTTCCTTGTGCAGGAAGAACGGGATCGGCACGCCCCAGGTGCGCTGGCGCGAGATGCACCAGTCCGGACGCCCGGCGATCATTCCGTGCAGGCGCGCCTGCCCCCACGCGGGGACGAACTCGGTCTGCTCGATGGCGTCCAGCGCGCGGCGACGCAGCGAGCTGCCGTCATGCGCGACCTTGTCCATGCCGACGAACCACTGCGCCGTGGCGCGGTAGATCAGCGGCGTCTTGTGCCGCCAGCAGTGCATGTAGCTGTGCTGGATCGACTCGTGCTTGAGCAGTGCACCAACCTCACGCAGCTTCTCGACGATCGCCGGATTGGCCTTCCAGATGAACTGGCCGCCAAAGAACGGCAGGTCCGGGACGTAGACACCATGGCTCTGCACCGGGCTGAGAATGTCGTCGTTCTCCATGCCGTAGTGCTTGCAGGAACGGAAGTCATCTTCACCGTATGCGGGCGCCGAGTGAACGATGCCGGTACCGGCGCCGGTTTCGACGTAGTCAGCGAGATAGACCGGGGCGAAGCGCTCATAGAAAGGATGGCGGAAACGGACGAGCTCCAGCGCCTTGCCCTCGCAGCGGGCGATGATCTCGCCTTGCAGGCCGTAACGCTGCAGGCAGGATTCCACCAGTTCTTCGGCCAGTACCAGCAGCTTGTCGCCGGTATCGACCAGGGCGTAGACGAAATCGGGGTGTACGTTGAGCGCCTGGTTGGCTGGAACGGTCCAGGGCGTGGTGGTCCAGATGACGATACTGGCCGGTTTGGCCAATGCAGCGACGCCGAAGGCCGCAGCCAGCTTGTCGGCGTCTTCGACCTGGAAGGCGACGTCGATCGCATCGGATTTCTTGTCCTGATACTCGACTTCCGCCTCGGCCAGTGCCGAGCCGCAATCGAAGCACCAGTTCACCGGCTTCAGGCCCTTGAAGACGAAGCCGCCTTCGACCATTTTCGCCAGCGCGCGGATTTCACCGGCCTCGTTGGCGAAATCCATGGTGCGATAAGGATTGTCCCATTCGCCGAGCACACCGAGACGGATGAAGTCGGCCTTCTGCCCCTCGATCTGCTCGGCGGCGTAGGCGCGGCAGCGCTCGCGCGTCAGGTCGGCCGGCTGGTTCTTGCCGTAGGTGATTTCGACCTTGTGTTCGATTGGCAGACCATGACAATCCCAGCCTGGCACGTAGGGCGCGTCGAACCCGGCCAGGGTCTTGGAACGGACGATGAAATCTTTGATGACCTTGTTGACCGCGTGGCCGATGTGAATGCTGCCGTTGGCGTACGGCGGACCGTCATGCAGGACGAACTTCGGACGACCTTCGCCGATCTGCCGCAGCTTCCGGTAGAGGTCAATGCTGTTCCAGCGCTGCAGGGTCTCCGGCTCGCGCTGTGGCAGACCGGCCTTCATCGGAAATGCCGTGGACGGCAGATTGAGGGTCGCTTTGTAATCGGTCATTTCAGTCCTGACTCGTGGTAAAGGGTGAAGCTCGCCAGTATTCGCGAGCTGCGGCGATATCCGCCTCGATCGCCGTCTTGAGCGCCTCCAGCGAGGCGAAGCGCTGCTCGTCACGCAGCTTGCGGTGGAAGGTCACGCGCAGCAGACGACCATAGAGGTCGCCCTGATAATTGAGCAAGTGAACTTCCAGATGGGGCTGGCCGTCACTTTCGACCGACGGACGCATGCCGATGTTGGCTACCGCCGGCTGTATGACGCCATCCACTTCCGTGCTCACCATGAACACTCCGCTAAGCGGCGTGCTTTTGCGCTTGAGCTGGATGTTGGCGGTCGGCGCGCCAAGCTGACGCCCGAGCGCCTGCCCATGCATGACCCGCCCGGTAATGCTGAACGGTCGACCGAGCAGCTTCTGCGCCAGTACCAGATCGCCATCGGCGAGCACCTGACGCAGCCGTGTGCTGCTGACACGCTCACCGCCCACCTCGATAGTGGTGGCGGCCTCAACCGTGAATCCTTCCGCAGCGCCCGCTTTCAACAGAAAGTTGAAATCGCCGGCGCGGTCGCAACCGAAGCGGAAGTCATCACCCACCTCCAGATGCCGGACGCCAAGACCTTCGACCAGCGTCGCGTGGACGAACTCGGCAGCGCTCAACTCGCGCAAACGGCGATTGAAGGCCAGACACAGCACCAAATCGACGCCCTGATCATCCAGCAGCTGGAGTTTTTCACGCAACCGGGTCAGCCGCGCGGGCGCCTTGTCCGGCGCGAAATATTCGCGCGGCTGCGGTTCGAAGATCACCACGCAGCTGGGCAGCCCGAGTTCGGCGGCACGCTCGCGCAGGCGCGCCAGGATAGCTTGATGCCCCCGGTGAACCCCGTCGAAATTGCCGATGGTGGCGACGCAACCCCGATGCCGGGGCCGCAGGTTATGAAGACCTCGAACCAGCTGCATACCGCACTTCTTGCTTGAAAAGTCGTCGATTATACGCATGAGCCGGCAGTCCCGGACAGGTTTGCGGCGCACGTGCCCTGTCGATCAATGGCGAAGATGCCGCGGCCGCAAACCGAGCAATACCAGCCCTGCTGCAAAAGCGGCCAGCCCCGCCGCCACCAGCAGACCCAGCTGCAACGCACGCTGCTGCCAATTCCAGGCGAACCATTCGACCGACGGCACGTTGAGCCACCAGACCATTGCCACCATGGCGGCGCAACCGCCGGCCAAGCGCAGAAGAAACAACCCCCAACCCGGCGCGAACCGGAACACGCCGACCCGGTACAGACCCCAGAACAAAAGCCCGGCATTGAGCATCGACGACAACGAGGTCGCCAGCGCTAGCCCGACATGCTTGAGAGGCCAGATCAGGATCAGGTTCATCACCATGTTGGCGACCATACAGATGATCGCGACGCGCACTGGCGTCTTCAAATCCTGGCGGGCGAAGAAGCCTGGCGCCAACACTTTGATCAGCATGAACGCCAACACGCCCAGCGAGTAGGCCTCAAGTGCATTGGCCGACTGCACCACGGCTTCCTCGCTCATCGCACCGTAAAAGAACAGGCTGGCGATCAGCGGCTCAGCCAGGATGCCCAGCGCGAGCGCCGCGGGGATTCCCACCAGCAGTACCATGCGCAACGCCCAATTAAGGGTATTGGAAAAGGCCTTGGGATCTTCGCTGGCATGCTGACGCGACAGACTCGGAAGGATCACCGTCCCGATGGCGATGCCGAACGCTCCGAGCGGCAACTCCGAAAGCCGATCCGCGTAGTAAAGC
>DPSI01000442.1:3491-3906 GCA_003527165.1 Pseudomonas sp. | reverse complement strand
GAAAGAGTCTGAGCCCCGGCAGGGCAAGGATCGATTGCTGGTTGCACCATGTAGGTGAAACCCACCGGCTTCGGTCTTTGCTTTCGCCTTGTTGTTCGAGCGCCACGGCTGTTGTTCACGAACCCTCCGCGGCGCGTTCGTTTCCTTATTCAACAAGGGACTTTTCCATGCCCAGCGTAAAACTCGCCGACGGCGAACTGAATTACCGTTTCGATGGCCCGGTCGATGCGCCGGTCCTTGTGCTGTCCAACTCCCTGGGTACCGATTTGGCCATGTGGGATCCACAGCTTCCGACCTTCAGCGAACATTTTCGCGTGTTGCGCTACGACACCCGCGGTCATGGCGGCTCGTCCGTCACGCCGGGCCCGTACAGCATCGAACAGCTCGGCCATGACGTGCTGGGGCTGGTGGACGA
>DPSI01000442.1:0-3329 GCA_003527165.1 Pseudomonas sp. | reverse complement strand
CGGGCTGGTGGACGCCCTGGGCATCGACCGTTTCGCCTTCTGTGGCCTGTCCATGGGTGGGCTGATCGGACAGTGGTTGGGGATCCATGCCGGCGAGCGGCTGACGCGGCTGGTGGTCTGCAACACGGGCGCGAAGATCGGCACCGACGAGGTGTGGAACGAGCGCATCGATACCGTGCTGAAAGGCGGTGAACAGGCCATGCGCGACATGCGCGATGCGTCGATCTCGCGCTGGTTCACGCCGGCCTTCGCCGGGGGCGAACCCGCCCAGACCAGCCGCATCACCCAGATGATCGCCGGCACCTCGCCAGCCGGCTACGCCGCCAACTGCGCGGCAGTGCGCGACGCCGACTATCGCGAGCAGCTGGGCTCGATCAAGGTGCCGACGCTGATCGTCTGCGGCAGCAAGGATCCGGTGACTACGCCCGAGCATGGACGCTTCATGCAGGCGCGCATCGACGGCGCTGAGCTGGTGGAATTCGAGGCCGCGCACCTATCCAACGTCGAGGTTGCCGACGGCTTTACCCAACGCGTACTGGCTTTTCTTCGCGGATGATGTGAAGGAAAAACCGGGCCGAAATGGCCCGGTAGTGATCAACGAGGCGCGAGTACGGGGTCGCGCTTCCGTACCTTGCCTTTACTCTGATCGGCACCGCGATCGACGCTGCCTTCGGTCACGTAGCAGTCATCAGGCTTAGCCCCGGATACCTATGGCGGCGAAATGTAGGCCGACGAACCTGCCATGATTTCTCAGATAGATTGCCTAGGCTATTGATCTGCATGGGATTGATATGCGCCTTGTTGCCTCCCTGATAGCATCCGCCGCAGGGCTCAGTGGCGGCCTTTCTGGCTTTTCACGCAGACGAAGCTCGACGCGTCGTTGACCTCACCGCGCCCCTTGTACTTCGGCCAGGCTGGGTACCCGCACAGTGGCCGGGTGCGACCGGGTACGGCGGCGGTATCGGTGACGATTTGCCGCTTGGGCGCGACGCCCTGTTCGACCCAATTTTCCAGCGCCGTCAGCGAATCCCAGGCGGCATTGAAGACCGTGCTGGCGGCATGGGCGTAACCGGGAATCTCGTAATAACGCATGAATCGACGGGTCTGCCCGACGCCCATGTCCCGCTGTACGCGTTGGTAGTACTCGGCGGTGGCGCGAGTGCTGACCAACTGATCCGAGGTGCCGTGGGCCATCAGAATCTTGCCGCCATTGGCGACAAATGCCGAAAGATCGGTCTGGTTGACGTCCTGACGCAGCGATAGGGCATCGACCCGCGCCTGCCACGGGCCGAGGTTGGTCGGGTCCAGCGTCAGCGAGTTGAAGGCTGGATTACGCGTGACGAAGTAGCGCACCCACTCATCCCAGAAGCCCGAATGATAAGGTGCGCCTTCAGCGAAACCGGTGCCATGCACGGGCATTGGGTAGTCCGGTTGCAGCGTGTTCAGGCCCAGCCGATTGACCACTGCCTGCGTTCCATCACCCGGGCGGCCAAGATCGGTTCCCCAGGTATTGAAGCCCGGATAGCCCCGCTCGCCGCTGGCCAGCGGATTGCTGAAGCGGATCGGCGTATCGAAGACCTTCAAAGCGTTAATCTGCGCATCGGACAGGCAGCTCTCACCGGTATCGGCACCAGCGGGGCAGCGCAATGGACGCCCGTTCAGTTTGGCTTTCGCTGGATCGAACCGGGCGTTGCACGCCGCCTGATTGCTGATCACTCGGTCCTGTACGCCGTCCAATCCGTCGCAAGCCTGCATCGCAGCTTCCAGTAATGCGGCTCGCTTCGCCAGGCTGGGAAAGGCGCCGGGAGCGGCCAACGCTCGGGTGATGCGACCGAACTTCAGGTCCAGCGCCGCTGCGTTGTAGGCCGGGTAGAGCACGATCGCCCCTTGGAAATCCTCGGGCCATTGCTGCACCACCGCGAGCGCCTCGCGGCCACCTGTGGAGCCGCCGGCAAAGTAGCTGCGCACAGGCTGCTGGCCGTAGCGTTGTTCGATCAGGTAAACCGCCGTATCGCGGGTTTTCTTCAGCGCGTCATGTGCGTAATTGGCCAGTGCTTCTTCGTTCCAGGCGAAATCGCCCGGATTGACCGGGTTGGCGACATGCCCCGAGTCGCTGGCAAACACGGCATAGCCGCGGCCCAGCGGCGTCGGTTGGTCGGCTGGTCCGGCCGGGACATTGCCGGCGACGTTAGGGACGGTGCCATTGTAGCCACCGCCTCCATACATCATCGCCTTGCTGTTCCATTGGTCAGGCAACGCGATGCGCATCTTGATCGCTGGTGCGCTCGGGTCGATGGGGGCGATTTCCACGGTCAGCTCGCAATAGGGGCCGAAGGTCTGCGGCGCGCTGCCGCCGCCCGGCAACCGGTTTGCGGAGATGACTCTGGCACCGGATGTCGGCAAAGCGATCGCGGCGGCCGGAACCTGGGCTACGGACAGTTCACTGCAGCTGGCGGCGATAGCGGGCTCGGCAATAGCCAGCGCCAGCAAAGCGGGTCCAGTCAGCAACAGACGCGACGACCCTGCGCGACTGGCGCGGGTTGTACGGGGTGCTTTCATGAGGGCTTCCTTCTTCTTGTTGTTGTCATGCTCCGCAGCAGACGCCACGAGGCGGGTGCGCCCGAGCGAAAGGATACGGCAGCGCCAGGCATCTCGGTCAGAGCCAAAGCCGTGCCAGACGCAACCGCTGAGGCCCCGCTCCCGATAGCCGGTCGCTGGGCTGCTGACACGCGCTCTAGCACCGTGAAGCAAGCGTAGGTGGAATTTTTCGCAGCTGGCGACTGTTCAAAGAACCAGACATGAACACCTCAGTTGTCCGAGCCAGTGGACATATGTCTTGCAGCTCGGACTTCCGACGGGCGGTGCGGTTGTGCAGGAAAACCATCGACAGGGGGTGACGGCTGACCAGAGGCGCGACGTCTCACGCTAAACCATCAAAAACGGCGCTTCGTCGGCTTAGTTCGATCGGATGACGAACGAGCCGGCTATAAAAAAACGCCTGACTATACTTTTTAGCACCTGCGCAATTTGTCACGTGCGTCCCGTCTACTTCTATCGCAAAGAGAACCCGTCGGTCTCATGGAAACGCTCTACCTGATCTTCCTGCTATTGCTTGCGGTGGGCGCAAGCCGCGTTCTGGCTAATGTCGTCCCGCTACCGCTGCCCATCCTGCAGATCATCATGGGTAGTGCGCTGGCACTTCCGCCGTTCGGCATGGGGGTCGAGTTGCGGCCCGAGATTTTCATGCTGCTGTTCATTCCACCGTTGTTGTTCTACGACGGCTGGAAAATCCCCAAGCGTGAGTTTACCGAGCACGGCGCGGAAATGAC
>DPSI01000259.1:5023-6788 GCA_003527165.1 Pseudomonas sp. | reverse complement strand
GCACCCTGCGTTATCTGCACGTGTCCGAGTTCGGGAAGATATGCGCCAAGTTCCCCCATAAGGCGCGCGAGATCGTGACCGGTGCGTTCGAGGCGGTAGCGACTGACTGCTTTGTCACTATCGAATCGACTGCAGAAGGTCGGGCCGGGTACTTCTTCGAGTATTCCCAATCAGCCGAGAAACAACAGGCCGCTCGGCACCCTCTCGGTAAGCTGGATTGGAAGTTCTTCTTCTTCAGCTGGTGGAAGAACGCCGACTACTGGCTAGATCCAGCCGGAACGGTTCTACCGCAGCGCCTAACCGACTATTTCAATGAGCTTGAGGCCAAACACGGCATCAAGACGAACGCAGGCCAGCGCGCCTGGTACGCCGCCAAGGAGAAAACCCTCGGCGATGACATGAAGCGTGAGTATCCATCGATACCCGCCGAAGCGTTCCAACAGAGCATCGAGGGTGCTTACTACGCCAAGCAGTTCGCGAAGCTGTACGCGCAGCAGCGCATCGGTGAGATACCCGACAACAGTCACCAGCCGGTTCACACCTTCTGGGATATCGGCGTGGGCGACTCGACGGCGATCTGGTTCGTCCGGTTCATCGGCGAGCAGTACCACGTCATCGATTACTACGAGAACAGCGGTGAAGGCCTGCGTCACTACATGAAGACGCTGAAGGACAAAGGCTACACCTACGGCGATCACTGGGGCCCGCACGACATCGACAATCGTGAGTTCGGCAGCGACGGCAAGACCCGGCGCGAGATTGCCCGAGAGGGCTACGAGTTCGACGGCAGCCGGTACAGCGTCAATTTTCAGGTGGTCCCGAAGCTGGGCGTAGATGACGGGATCGATCAGGTTCGCGAGATCCTTCCGCGTTGCGCGTTCGACGATTCGAAGTGCGAAGAGGGCATTGCCTGCCTCGAAAACTATCGCAAGGAATGGGACGACAAGCGCGGCTGCTGGAAAGACAAGCCGCTTCACGATTGGTCGTCTCACGGCTCAGACGCATTCCGCTATTTCGCGGTCGCGATGAGCAGACGTAAACGCACAGGCGGCATGCGCCGTATTGGAGGATTGGCATAATGCCAGTGCAATCGACAAACCCCGATTACGATCGGCACCTGCCCGAGTGGCAGTTGATGGATGCTGCGCTCGACGGCGAAGACGCCGTTAAGGCGGATGTCCGCAACCTTCCGAAGCCCAGTGGGATGGTAGAGGCAGAGAAGCAGGATGCCGCAGCTAATCGCTACCTTTACGACAACTACACGGCTCGTGCTCAATATGAGCACTGGGTGCGAGATAGCCTGCGTTCGATGATGGGGCTGGTATCGCGCCTGCAGCCTGAAATTGTTCTGCCATCCGGTATGAAAGGGCTGCTAGATAAGGCGACGGATGATGGCTTTGGCCTGAAGCAGTTGTTCTTCAGGATGGTTCGCCAGGCCATTTCGCACGGCCGCGTGCCACTGGTGGCCAACATCGACGAAAACGGGTTGCCGTACTTCTCGACGTACACCGCAGTCAATGCGATCAACTGGAAGACAGCGAACCAAGGCGGCCGCCAGGATCTCGTGCTGGCGGTGTTCCGAGAGTTTCGCGAGACGCAGCAGGACGAGTTTACCCACGATTGCGATCCTGTCTTCCGCGTCTTCACCATGCGTGACGGCGTTTGCTATAGCTCTGTACGCAACGATAGCGGCGAGATAGTTGATGCGGAGAAGCCTTTGGGCAGAACCGGCTCCGACCAGCGTTTGGTCATGGGTCTGGGGTAG
>DPSI01000259.1:379-4883 GCA_003527165.1 Pseudomonas sp. | reverse complement strand
CCGACCGATAACGCGCCGGGAGTGGATGAAATACCGCTGCTGAGCATGGCTCGCGCCGCGCTGAAGTCGTACCAACTCAGCGCTGACTACTTCACTGCTCTGCATCAGACCAGTCATCCGCAGCCGTGGGTGTCGGGCCTTGAGGAAGACGCCGACCTATCGGTCACTGGGCCGTCCGCGGCGTGGGATTTGGGCGTCAACGGATCGTGCGGCTATCTGGAGTTCCAGGGGGCCGGTATCGAAGCCGTGCGCACCGCCATGTCGGACCAGAAGAACGCCGCCCTTGAGGCTGGCGCGAAGGTTATGGACGTGACCGGCACAGAGTCGGGCGAGGCCCGCAAGTTGCGCCAGAATGACCAGCACGCCACGCTGCATAGCATCGTTATTACGGCTGCGGAAGCGCTTGAGCAGGGTTTGCGTTATCTGGCCGAATGGCTGGGCTTCAACGAGAAAGAGGTGACCTTCACCGTCAAGCCGGACTTCGTTGCGGTTGGAGTAGACCCGCAGATGGCTACCCAGCTATTGCAGGCAGCATTGGCCGGCGTGATAAGCCACGACACCTACTGGCACTACATTTCGACCGGCAAAGTTCCTGATCGGAACTGGCTGGACGAGATGGAGCGCTTGGCAGAGCAGGGACCTGGACTGGGTAACGTGGGGGCTGAATAATGGCCAGCGCTAACGAGCGGCTTGCAGACGCGGCGGTTGGCCATGCTATCGACCTTACGCGTTACTCAAATGGCGTCGCGCGCCGGATGATTGCCTTGCTGAACCGGGCGGACACCGAGCTATTCGCGCAGCTGATGGATGCCCTGGAGCGTCTACCGCCTCAGTCCTTCACCGTTCAACGCCTGGATTCGCTTCTAGTTTCGGTGGAGCGATTAAATGCTGCAGCCTATGCGGCAGTCGGCGCCGATCTGGATACCGAGTTGGTCGCGCTGGCCGGGTATGAGGCGAGCTACCAGCACAAGCTGTTGGAAAGTGTTCTGCCTTCAGCCGTAGCCGAGTCGCTGACCATAAGCGCGGTGAGTGCTTCGCAGGTGCATGCAGCCGCGATGGCCAGGCCCTTCCAAGGCAAGCTGCTTTCAGAAGCGCTGAAGGATATCGAGGAGACTCGTGCCACCCGGATTCGCGACGCAATTCGAATGGGCTTTCTTGAGGGCGAGACGATTGATCAGATGGTCCGCCGCTTGCGAGGAACCCGGGCGCTGAACTATGCCGATGGCCTCCTAGAGATCGATCGCCGAGGTGCTGAAGCTTTGGTGCGAACAGCGGTGAATCACACAGCCAGCTACTCGCGGCAGGCCCTGTTCGAGGCGAACGCGGATCTGGTGAAGGAGTGGCAGTTTCTGGCGACCCTGGACGGTCGGACGACGATCACATGCGCTTCGCTCTCAGGCAAGACGTATGCGGTTGGCACAGGCCCTCAGCCGCCGCGGCACTGGAACTGCCGCAGCACTTCAGTGCCGGTCCTTGCGTCTGCATGGGAAGCATTGGGTCTGAGCAAGTCCGAGATCGACCCAGGCACACAAGCCTCGATGGACGGTCAGGTTGCCGCTGACGTGTCATATAGCCAATGGCTGAGAGGCAAGCCGGCCGCCTTTCAAGACGATGTTTTGGGAGCCGAGCGAGGCAAGCTGTTCCGCCACGGCAAAGTCAGCATCGACCGGTTCACCGACAACAAGGGCCGAGTCTATTCACTGGATGACCTACGCAAGCGAGACGCTGCCATGTTCGAGCGCGCCGGGCTATGATCGGCGCATGACAGACAAGCCCAAACTGCACGTCATTGACGGCAGCGCCACTGATGACGACAACCGCCAGAAAGCACGCAAGCTGATGCAGAAGCGTCCGCAAGCTGCGTGCCTGCTGCGCTGCTTTCGGTGCAGCGGTTCGGAGGTCATCGAAACGAAGGTCGGCATGGTTTTCAAGGGCGGCAAGGCGAGCGGCGGGACGAAGCAGATTCTATGTGCGACCTGCTTCATGAAGGGTGAGCGGGTGGTGCTGGCTTGACGTCATGCCCAGTGCTACAGAATATGTCGCTTCCGACAAAGAGATTCCACTATGCAAGATCGTGAAGCTGCTGCGATGGAGTACGAACGTTTTCTTGAAGGAGACGACGATGATATCGAAAGTGATTATGAAGACGAACTAGAGGTGCCTGACGTGCTTTGTGAGCGGGACGACTCCCATGGCAAGGCAACAAACGATATCGGCGGCCACTTCCTTTGTGATGACTGCGCCGAAGAGTAGAACGATATCAGTTGAGTAATTCAAAGCCCGGCCTCCGCGCCGGGTTTTCCATTTCCAGAGCCCTGACATCGGTCGGGGCTTTTTATTTTCAGACCCCGGCAATGCTGGGGTTTTTTTATGCCTGCGAAGCGGGCCGACCATACCCAAGGGGTGAGCCAAGTGGCAGAAGAAAACACGATCGATCTTGAAAACCCAGCAGTAAAGGAAGCCATCGCAGCCGCGGTGGAAGCGGCGACTACTGGGCTCAAGAACAAAAACTCCGAGCTGCTTGGCAAGCTCAAAACGTCCACGACCGAGTTGGATAGTTTCAAGACCCAGTTCGAAGGGCTCGACATCGAGGCAGTGAAGGGCCTCCTGACCAAAGTCGGCCAGGACGAAGAAACCAAGCTCATCGCTGAAGGCAAGCTTGACGAGGTGATCACTCGCCGGACTGAACGCCTGCGTAACGATCTCGACAAGCAGTTACAGGCCGAGAAAGCCCGCGCTGACAAGGCAGAAGCCTTCGCCGCCAAGTACAGCGATAAGGTGCTGGCAGATTCCATCCGCGCCGCAGCCATCAAGGCCGGGGCGCTACCTGAGGCCGCAGAGGACATCATCCTGCGCGCACGGGGCACTTTCAAACTCAGCGAGGACGGCGAGGCGATCGCTACCGACCGTGATGGCGAGGTCATCTACGGCAAGGACGGCAAAACGCCTCTCTCTCCGCTCGAATGGGCGGAGTCGCTTCGCGAGTCCGCAACACACCTCTGGCCAAGGGCTCAGGGTGCCGGTCCGACCGGCGACAACGGTGGCAAGGCCACAAAGAAATTCAACGACCTAACCGAAGCCGAACGTACCGCGCTGTATCGGAACAATCCCGATCAGTACCGCGCACTGCGTGAGGCGGCCACCACCAAGGAATAAATCATGGCTACAACACGCCTAACCGACGCAGTAATCCCGGAAGTCTATGCAGACTACCAAGCAGAAAACACTCCCGAGCGAACCGCATTCTTCGAATCTGGCGTAGTCGTTCGTAACGACATGCTGGACGCTAAAGCCAGTACTGGCGGTCAGGAAATTCAGGTTCCGTTCTGGCGCGATCTGGACGCATCCGTAGAGCCAAACGCGTCGAACGACGATCCAGCCGATATGGCATCGCCAAACAAGCTCGGTTCTGGCCTGCAGAAGGCTCGCATCAGCTACCTGAACCAAGGCTATTCGGCCGCCGATCTCGTGGTTGAACTGTCCGGCTCCGACCCGATGCAGCGCATCCGTAACCGTTTCGGCACCTACTGGCAGCGTCAGTGGCAGCGCCGCGTCATCGCCTCCTCTGTTGGCCTGCTGGCCGCAAACGAAGCGAACAACGATGGCGACATGGTCTACGACGGCGCTGCTGCTCCGTGGTCGCGCCAAGCATTTACCTCTGCCGTGTTCACGCTGGGCGATGCCTTCGGCGAGCTGTCGGCCATCGCTGTGCACTCGCTGGCATATAAGCAAATGGTTGATGCCGATGACATCGACTTCGTCGCGGACAGCCAGGGCAACCTGACGATTCCGACGTTCATGGGCCAGCGAGTCATCGTTGATGACTCGATGCCTGCGGTTACCGCAGGCGTGGACCCTGATACGTCAATCGTGACGACTGCTGTGCTGTTTGGTGCCGGCGCGTTCGGCTACGGCGAAGGTGACCCAGCGGTGCCGGTCGAGATCGAACGCCAGGCGCGGGCCGGTAACGGTGGTGGCGTCGAAACGCTGTGGGAGCGCAAGACGTGGATCCTGCATCCGTTTGGCTACCAGTTCACCGGTGCCGACATCACCAACCGCGCAAACGTGAATGGCCGTACCGGAGCGGATACGACCGTCGATGAGTTCTCGCCGCTGCTGGCCGATCTTCGCAAAGCCGCCAACTGGCAGCGAGTGGTGGATCGCAAGAACGTGCCTATCGCGTTCTTGAGGATCAAGGGCGCCTAAGGGCTGATGAGGGCTTCGGCCCTCGTTTTCATGGGAGACCATCATGAGTGACGATCAAATCAAGCCGGGCGAGCAACTGACACTTGCCCAGATCAATCGACTGCGCAAACGAGCGCAATCAGCGCCTGAGGCTGACAAGGTCAAGCCGGAAGCCGGCGAGACGGACCCGCAGAAAATGACTGTGGCCGAGCTGAAAGACTGGCTGACCGAGCAGGGCATCGAGTTCGACGCCAGTGCGAAGAAGGCCGACCTGCAAGCGTTGATTCCGGAAACCAAGCCGGAAGCCGGCGAGACGGAC
>DPSI01000259.1:0-208 GCA_003527165.1 Pseudomonas sp. | reverse complement strand
CCGGAAGCCGGCGAGACGGACACCACTGAGGACTGATGCATGACCGATTTCATCACCGTTGCCGATGTAGACGCCCTGCTTGGTCCTGGCTGGGCCGGTACCGGTGATGAGGTTCTTGCCGTGACCATGGCAAACGCCTGGTTAACGGCCAAGATCACGAGGCCTGTGCCCGATCCGGTTCCCAGTGCAATCAAGCTGGCCGGTGCGC
>DPSI01000605.1 GCA_003527165.1 Pseudomonas sp. | reverse complement strand
GCACCGTCGAAGAGTTCGCGCGTTTCCGCCACCAGCCCTTGGATGTGGTGGTTATCGACGAGGTGCAGATGATGGCCGACTCGCAACGGGGTTGGGCCTGGGTCGACGCACTGGTCAGCGCCTATACGCAGGACCTGATCATGACCGGCCCGGAGCTGATCCAGCCGTCGCTGAAAACGCTGTGCGAACTCTGTGAAGACGAGCTGGTGATCAAGCGCACCAAGCGTCTCTCCCCAGTCGAGGTGGCGCGGCGCTCGACTAGCCTCAAGCAGCTCGACGAAGGCTCGATGCTGGTCGCTTTCAGCCGCAAGACGGTGCTGGAACTGAAGGCCATGCTGGAGATGACCGGCAAGAGCGTCTCAGTGGTGTACGGAGCACTGTCGCCGGAAGTGCGCCGCGAACAGGCGCGGCGGTTCCGTGAAGGCGAGGCGGACATCATGGTCGCCACCGATGCCGTGGGCATGGGTCTCAACCTGCCGGCGCATACCCTGTGTTTCTACACCGACGAAAAATACGACGGTATCCAGAATCGCCAGCTCAAGGTGCAGGAGGTCAAGCAGATCGGCGGGCGGGCCGGCCGTTTCGGCCATCACGACAGCGGCACTATCACCGCGCTCGATGCGCAGACGCTGCAATCGATCAAACGCCTGTTCCACAGCGCTGATCTGCCGGTGGACCTGTCGCAATTCCAGGTGCGGCCGTCCATCGAACATTTACAGGCGATCGCCGAACTGATGGGCGAACCCAGCCTGCTGCGTGCCTGGCTGACCTTCAATCGCAACATCAATTACGGCGACGAATTCATTTCGGTGCTGCCGGACGAGTTGGCCGAATGGATCAAGCTGATCGACGATCCCAGCATCGATCTTCCGCTGCGCTGGATCTTCGCCTGCACACCGATCCGCGGCGGCCTCGACAGTCCCGCCAGCATTTTCGCGCAGCAGTGGCTGAAGAAGGTCGCGCAGGACAAAGTGGTGGATCTCCCCCGACTGATCATCGATGCCGACCTGGCCACCCTGGAAGGCTCGCTGCATATCATCGAAACCTACCTGCATCTTGCTCGCACCCTGCCTGGCCATTTCCCGGCGCTGGAGCAGGCCGAGCAGCACCGCAGCTTGCTCAACGAGGCCATCACTCGCGAGCTGTCGCGCCGCAAGAAGCCGCGCGGCAGCGACCGGCGGCGGCTGTCAGGTGAAGCCCGTCATTGCCAACAGTGCGGCAAGGCGATGCCGGTGCTCAGCCGGCAGTTTCGGCTGTGTCAGAGCTGTTTCCGCGATCAGCGATGAGCGAATGGGCCGGGCACGTTGATTCACGGGTCCTACCGATACTGCGAGGGTCGGCGAGCTTGACGAGCTGGGACGGCCCCTCAAACGGCAGAAGTGTCGTGAACTTTCCGGACGCTGCGGCCTGGACAGCGCCAGCTGAACGCCGCGTCTTCTCAAATCAGAAGGGCTCCGAGGAGCCCTTCTGATTGACGGTTAGCGGTGCCCTCGTCTCCAGTCACGCCGTTCCACCACCACGTACTTCACCTGTTTCGGCCGGTATTTCACAGCGCGCGGCACCTGCCGAGGGTAATGGCCATGGTGCCTCGGCGGCTGATGGTAATGGCGAGGCGGCTGATGCCGGTGATCGTCATCGGATGCGTTCGCCAGTACCGCGACCAGTACGGCCCCAACTGCCGCTCCTGCCAACACCGGTACGGCGACGTTACGATCAGCGGCCGAGGCATGGCCGGCGGCCACCAGGCAACCCGCCAGCAGACCAACCTTGAGTATTCGACTGAACATGGGTGTTTCTCCTTTGCGGAAGGGAGTCTGTCTCCCCGCATTTATCTAACACCGCCGTTCGGTCAGCCGAGGTCAGCAAGACGTAAACAACCGGTAAACATCGGAGCCGCCGCTCGGCCTGCCGTTAGGCGAACAGGGAATCAATGGCCCGTCCGGCAGTTCTCATGAGAACACCAGCCGCAGCGCCCGGAGGCCTCATGAGCGACCCATACGATCTGCAGCGATTCGTCGAGGCCCAGGCGCCCGTCCACGACCGTGCGCTGGCAGAGTTGCGCGCCGGCCGGAAGCAAAGCCACTGGATGTGGTTCGTCTTTCCGCAAATCGCCGGGCTGGGCCACAGCGCGATGGCGCAGCGCTACGCGATTTCCGGTGTGGACGAGGCCCGCGCCTACCTCGAGCACGCACTGCTGGGGCCGCGCCTGCACGAGTGCGCGCAGGCGATGCTCTTGCACACAGACCACTCGGCCAGACAGATCCTGGGCCCGCCGGACGACCTCAAGCTGCGTTCGAGCATGACCCTTTTCGCCGCCGTGGCGCCGGATCAACCGATCTTCCAGCAGGTGCTGAACGCCTTTTTCGACGGCGAAGCCGACCCGGCCACGCTTTCGAGATTGCTGCACTGAGCGAACCGCCCCGAAGCCCATTCTTGTTGGTCGGCCAGGCGTTTCTGGTGGAAGCGGTGATTACCGCTATCCTGCTGGGGAAGATCATGACGCTGATCGATGACGGTAACAGCCTGCCGTGTGGTCCGCTGGCACCGCTGATCGGTCTGCTGATCGCGATGATTGGCGGCGCGATGGGCCCGCTGGCCGGCTTAACGATGAACCCCGCGCACGATTTCGGGCCGAAGCTGATGACCGTTTTTGCCGGCTGGGGGAGGCCGCGTCCACGGCGGACGGGACATTTCCTATTTTCTGGTCCGCTGATCGCCCGGTGCTGGGTACCTGCATCGGCGCGGCAGGCTACAAGGCGCTGATCTGCAAGCATCTGCTGGCCCTGGGCGGATGACACTGCCACGAAGCTCGTTAAGGAATCGTCACCATGAGCAACCAGAACAACAAGCCATACATCGTTGCCCTCGACCAGGGCACCACCAGCTCCCGTGCCATCGTGCTCGACCGCAACGCCAACGTGGTGACCATCGCCCAGCGCGAGTTCGCGCAAATCTATCCGCAGCCGAGCTGGGTCGAGCATGACCCCATGGAAATCTGGGCCACCCAGAGCGGCGTGTTCGTCGAGGCCCTGGCGCAGGCTGGGATCACCAACGAGCAGGTGGCGGCGATCGGCATCACCAACCAGCGCGAAACCGCCATCGTCTGGGACAAAGCCACCGGCCGGCCGATCTACAACGCCATCGTCTGGCAGAGCCGGCAGAGCACGCCGATCTGCGATCAACTCAAGCGCGACGGCATGCAAGCGCACATCCGCAAGACCACCGGTCTGGTCATCGACCCTTACTTCTCCGGCACTAAGATCAAGTGGATCCTCGATCACGTCGAGGGCAGCCGCGAACGCGCGCGCCGCGGCGAGCTGCTGTTCGGCACCGTCGATTGCTGGCTGATCTGGAAGATGACTCAGGGCAAGGCCCACGTCACCGATTACACCAACGCCTCGCGCACCCTGCTCTACGACATTCACAAGCTGGACTGGGATCCGGTGATGCTGGAGGCGCTGGATATTCCGCGCGAAATGCTGCCCGAGGTGCGTTCCTCTTCGGAAATCTACGGCCACGCCTACCTGGGCTCCGGTCAGAGCACCGGCATTCCCATCGCTGGAATCGCCGGCGATCAGCAGGCTGCGCTGTTCGGCCAGATGTGCGTCGAACCCGGCCAGGCGAAGAACACCTACGGCACCGGCTGCTTCCTGCTGATGAACACCGGGACCAAGGCCGTGCAGTCCGAGCACGGCTTGCTCACCACCATCGCCTGCGGCCCCAAGGGTGAAGTCAACTATGCGTTGGAGGGCGCCATCTTCAACGGCGGCTCCACCGTACAGTGGCTGCGCGACGAGCTGAAGGTCATCAACGATTCGCTGGATTCCGAGTACTTCGCCACCAAGGTCAAGAACAGCAACGGCGTTTATCTGGTGCCGGCCTTCACCGGCCTCGGCGCGCCCTATTGGGATCCGCGTGCCCGTGGCGCGCTGTTCGGGCTGACGCGTGGGGTGAAGGTCGATCACCTCATTCGCGCCGCGCTGGAATCCATCGCCTACCAGACCCGCGATGTGCTCGACGCCATGCAGCAGGACGCCGGCGAACGTCTGCGCTCGCTGCGTGTGGACGGCGGCGCGGTGGCCAACAACTTCCTCATGCAATTCCAGGCCGACCTGCTCGGCACCCACGTGGAACGCCCGCAGATGAAAGAAACCACTGCGCTCGGCGCCGCCTATCTGGCCGGTCTGGCGACCGGCTTCTGGAGCAGCCTGGACGAGCTGCGCAGCAAGGCCACCATCGAACGTATCTTCGAGCCGGCCTGCGATGATGAGAAGCGCGAAGCGCTCTACAAAGGCTGGAAGAAGGCGGTGGGTCGTACCCGCGACTGGGCCGAAGAGTGAGGCGCTAACACAACATCAAAAGCCCGGCGCGGAAGCCTTCCCCGCCGGGCTTCTTGTTTGCAACTCACCCTCGCCTTTCGTGCGCGCTGTGGGCGAACAAGTTCGCCCCTACAACAGCCAGCCCCGTGCCTATCAGCATCACGCAACACCCCCACGAGTCGCTCTTCGTAGGGGCGAACTTGTTCGCCCGCGAGCTCGACCAGACGAACACGTTCACCTCTACAACGACAACCGCACCCTCGCCCGCCAATAAGCGCCCCACAGCCAACCGAACGCACATTTCGCCGGGATGGCCCTGTTCACCAGCGAACCACATTGCTCAACGCGCCAGTCCTTTTCCACCAACCTTCTTTTAATCGGGTCGCGGTCTGCGGCATCCTTCCGGCATATCGATAACAAGGAAGCTTCCATGAGTCTGGGCCCACGACAGCAGAGCATTCTCGAATTGGTGCGCGAACGCGGCTACGTCAGCATCGAAGAGCTGGCGCAGCAATTCTCGGTGACGCCCCAGACCATACGCCGCGATATCAATCAACTCGGCGAAGCCGGCCTGTTGCGCCGCTACCACGGCGGCGCCGCCCACGACTCCAGCGTGCAGAACACTGCCTACACCCAACGCGCCCGGCAGATGCGCGACGAGAAACGCCGCATCGCCGATGCCATGGCCTCGCATATTCCCGATCAGGCGTCGCTGTTCATCAACATCGGCACCACCACAGAAGCCATCGCCCACGCCCTGCTCAACCACCGCGACCTCAAGATCATCACCAACAACCTGCACGTGGCGAGCATTCTCAGCCCCAAGGAAGACTTCGACGTACTGATCGCCGGGGGCAACGTGCGCAGCGATGGCGGTGTAGTCGGCCAGGCCACGGCGGATTTCATCAGCCAGTTCAAGGTGGACTTCGCCCTGATCGGCATCAGCGGCATCGACGAGGATGGCACCCTGCTGGACTTCGACTATCAGGAAGTCCGCGTGTCCCAGGCCATCATCCACAATGCGCGAAAGATCTTTCTCGCTGCGGATTCGAGCAAGTTCGGCCGTAGCGCCATGACCCGCCTCGGCTCGCTGGAACAGATCGACATGCTGTTCACCGAAGCCCAGCCACCGGAAGCCTTCATGGAGCTGCTGGCCCGGCACGAGGTCAGGCTGGAAGTGACCGATTGACGTCAACATCCGGGTTTTCTACTTCCTAATTCGGCGGTGCCTGCATTTGCCGCGAAGGCGCGCCTCCCACAGATTTGAGGTGCACCTACGCGTGGGACGCCCGACGGGGCGAAGGT
>DPSI01000609.1:736-3892 GCA_003527165.1 Pseudomonas sp. | reverse complement strand
GTTGTTGAAATCATGGGCGATGCCGCCGGTGAGCTGGCCGACCGCTTCCATCTTCTGCGCCTGACGCAGGGCTTCCTGAGCCTGTTCGCGGCTGGCCATCTCACTGACCAGCCGTTCATATACCTCGGCCAATGCCTCGGTGCGTTCCCGTACTCGACTTTCCAGCGTCTCGTTGAGTTCGCGCAGCGCCTGCTCCGCCTGCCAGCGCTCGGTGACATCCTGCGTCAGGACAAAGAAACCCTGCACTTGGCCTTCGGCGTCACGGTGCGGCAGGTAATGCATCCAGGTGCGGCGCAGTTCACCGTCCCGGTGGGGCATGGACGCTTCGAAGATGGCTTCTTCGCCGGCAAGGGCGGCCTTGATCTGCGCGCGGCGCTCGTTGTAGCTACGCTCGCCGACCACCTCCATCAGGTGCTTGCCATAGAAGGCGTGGGGCGGCTGACCGAACCAATTTTCATAGTGGCGGTTGTTGAAGCGATAGCGCTCGTCTCGGTCGACGTAGCCGATGAGCACCGGCAGGGCGTCGGTGATCATGCGTATTTCCGCTTCGCTGCGGCGTAGCGCTTCCTCTTCGCTGTGGCGCAGGCACAACAGTTGCCCGCTGATTGCCTGGCCATCACGGATCGGGCTGAGCGCCAGATCGACCCAGGCGGCGGGACGGTCGGATGTATCACGCTCAGGAAGCTGGTGGTTGCGCAGCAGGCATGCCTGGCTGCGTTTGCGGGTCCCGCGCGCCTCGATCAGCTCGGGCCACACTGCGCCCCACGTGGTGGCGACCGGCACACCCAGGGCGGCAGGATGACGGTGGCCGATCAGCTCGGCATGGGCGTCGTTGTACAACTGCAGGCCAGCCTCGCCCCACAGCACGCACATGGGCAGCGGTGCTTCGAGCAGGGTATCGAGAAGGGTCCACAGCGAGGCGGGCCAGCTGTCGATTGGACCCAGCGACGTTGCGCTCCAGTCGTGGCCGCGGATGCGCCTGCTCATTTCACTGGTACCGGCCGGCCAGGGCCCTGGGTTTACTGCCATAGGTCGTCCATCGATGCGCGGCGGGCCATTTTGCCAGCGTCGCGCTCATGCGGCATCGTTTGCCTGGTGCGGCACAGCCAGAGGCTGAGCCTCGTTGTCTTGCTTGTTTGGACGCATCGCCAGCCTAATCATCCTTGCCGAACGGCTACTGACATATAGGCGACCTCGGTCCCCTGTAATTAAGTCAGGGCAGCGTCCAGTCAGGCTGGATAACCCTGCAGGCTACGAATCAGCTCCAGGTAATCGTCGACGGCGGTGAATTCTTCGGTGTTCTTTTGCCCACGACGGCTGTCCGGTTCGCTGATCGCCAACAGATGCGCGATGCCGAAAGCACGGGCGCTGCGCAATACCGGCAGGCTGTCGTCGATGAACAGTGAAGCGGCTGGCTCGAAATCCAGATCCGCTTTCAGGGCATACCAGAACTGTGCCTGCTCCTTTGGAAAGCCGTAGTCGTGCGAACTGATCAAGCGATCGAACCAGGGGGCCAGTTCGATGCGCTCGAGCTTCAGGGATAACGAATCACGATGGGCATTGGTGATCAGCACCACGCGCTTGCCTGCGTCGCGCAGGGCTGCGAGAAATTCGTCGGCGGCCGGACGCAGGGCGATCAGCTCGGCGATTTCGCGCTTCATCTCGCGGATCGGCAGGTTCAGCTCCCGGGTCCAGAAGTCCAGGCAGTACCAGGTGAGCTTGCCCTCGTGTTCATTGAACAACGGCGCCAGTTCCAGTTCGGCCATGGTACGGCTGATGTCATGCAGTTCGGCATAACGCTGGGGCAGGAATTCGAGCCAGAAGTGGTTATCGAAGTGCAAATCCAGCAGGGTGCCATCCATGTCCAGCAGGACGGTGTCGATCTCGGACCAGGGCAGTGAAGCGATCATGGTGGGCTCTTCATTCGGCAATTGGCGCAATGGTGCGACAGCGGTCGGTTCGATGCAAAGCGTTCACGGTTATGGCGACAAGGCGGGTTATGATTGCGGTTCGCGTTTCAAGGATATCCCCATGCGCCAGAAACCTACCGTGCTTGCCCGTGAGATCGTCGCCACCAGCCGTCTGTTCCGTGTCGAGGAGCTGCAGTTGCGGTTTTCCAATGGCGTCGAGCGCACCTACGAACGGCTGGTCGGCCAGGGCACCGGTTATGGCGCGGTGATGATCGTCGCGCTGGACGCCGATGGTCGGGCGCTGTTGGTCGAGGAATATTGTGGCGGCACCGACACCTACGAACTGTCGTTGCCCAAGGGCCTGATCGAGCCGGGCGAAGACGTGCTCGACGCGGCCAACCGAGAGCTGAAGGAAGAAGCCGGTTTCGGTGCGCGCAACCTCGAGCTCCTCACCGAGCTGTCGCTCTCGCCCGGTTACATGAGTCAGAAGATCCAGGTGGTACTGGCCCGCGATCTCTATGCCGAACAGCTGCCGGGTGATGAGCCCGAGCCGATGTCCGTTGACCGGATCGATCTGCGCGAGTTGTCGAGCCTGATCCAAAACCCGCAGTTCAGCGAAGGTCGCGCCCTGGCGGCGCTATATCTGGCGCGGGACCTACTGACCGAGCGAGGGGAGTTCACCTTATGAGTCATCCGTATCTGGCCAGGGTTATCGACCTGGTTCGCGACGCCGGGCAGGCGATCCTGCCGCACTGGCGCAGCGGTGTGCAGGTGCACGAGAAGGCGGATGCATCGCCGGTTACGGCTGCTGACATGGCGGCTCATCACCTGTTGGCCGATGGCCTGCGTGCGCTGGACGCGAACATCCCGGTGTTGTCCGAGGAAGACTGCACCCTGAGTCTGGCCGAGCGCGCCGGCTGGACGCGCTGGTGGCTGGTCGATCCGCTGGATGGCACCAAGGAATTCATTGCCGGCAGTGAAGAGTTCACCGTCAACGTCGCGCTGATCGAACGGGGGCGGGTGCTGTTCGGCGTGGTAGGCGTTCCGGCCAATGGCCGCTGCTATTACGGCGGCGCCGGTTTCGGGGCGTGGCGCGCCGAGGCCGATGGCGCCGCGCAGCCGTTGAAGGTGCGTCAGAGCCCGGCGGAAGGTTTCACGATCGTCGCCAGTCGTCGCCATTCCAGCCCGGCGCAGGAACGCTTGCTCGAAGGCTTGCGTCAGCGTTTCGGTGAGCTGGTACTGGCCT
>DPSI01000609.1:363-636 GCA_003527165.1 Pseudomonas sp. | reverse complement strand
CTGGTACTGGCCAATGTCGGCAGCTCGCTAAAGCTGTGTCTGCTGGCCGAAGGCGTTGCTGACTGCTATCCACGGTTGGCGCCGACCTCGCAGTGGGACACCGCTGCGGCTCAGGGTGTGCTCGAAGGTGCCGGTGGCGAGGTATTGGACGTCAGCGGCGCGACCTTGACCTACGAGGCGCGCGAAAGCTATCTCAACCCATCCTTCCTGGCGCTGCCTCGTGGCGTTGACTGGCGCGCCGGCCTGATCGAACTGGCGAACCGCTGAGCGGCG
>DPSI01000609.1:0-145 GCA_003527165.1 Pseudomonas sp. | reverse complement strand
CTGGCGAACCGCTGAGCGGCGTTCGCCATCCGGGCCAGTTCAAGCGGTCCGGTATTGCTGTTTGTTTATACCGATCCTGCTAAGCCATCCCGTTGCGGCGATGCTATGACCGGCGTGGCGAGGCCAGGCGCTTGAATCGGATCGC
>DPSI01000168.1 GCA_003527165.1 Pseudomonas sp. | reverse complement strand
GAAACGGGGGTCACGTCATCATTTCAGCAATCAGGGGCGCAAAAGAACCTTGCCGGTCTTGCCCGGCGTCAAGGACGCCTTAACAGCCTCGGAAATCTGGGCGAGATCAAACACAGCCTCGACCGGCAGCTTTAATTCTCCTGATACAACCAGTTGAAGAAGCTCGCCGATCAAAGCGGCCCGTTTGGGTGCGGGCATGGCAGCGCTGACTTTCGAGCCCCAGAACCCCTTAACCACGGCCTGTTTGAAGATAACGTCGCCGGAAGGGATCTGCATGGGCTCACCGCCCATGGTTCCGAACGAAACAAGCAGCCCGTTCTCGCCCAGCAAGCCTATCAGGTCGCTGCTGGCCTTGCCGCCAATAGAGTCAACGGCAGCTTTAATAGAGGCATCTCCCACAAGGCTGCGAACCGTGTCCTTCCACGATCCGGATGCTGTGGAAACAGCATTACCGATACCGACGAGGGCCAACTCCTCGATCCCTGCATCACGGCGAACCAGGTTCACGACATTAATCCCGCGTGCCTTCGCCAACATGGCAAGCGTTTTGCCGACCGCCCCATTGGCAGTGTTCTGGATCACCCAGTCACCGCTTTCTACGCCAAGGAAATCAAGCAGGGTGATCGCGCTGAAAGGCATGGCAATCAGTTGGGCGGCCGCTTCATCGGGGATAGCATCGGGCAGCGGCACCAAACCGCCCGCAGATGCCAGAAAATACTCTGCCCAGCTTCCGTGAACACCGGCAACAGCCACACGCTGCCCCACAGAAATGCCCGTCACATCGGGCCCCAGCGCATCCACCACACCTACGGCCTCGCTGCCACCGATGGCAGGCAGATCCGGTTTGTAACCATACTGCCCGCGCACCGTCCAAAGGTCGTGGTTATGAATAGGAGACAGTATAGTCTTGATCCTCACCTGCCTTGGGCCAGGCTCCGGAACGGCACTCTTCGCCAGCGCGAGAACCTCGGCGGGTTCGCCGAATGTCTGGTGGACAGCACTACGCATGTCGCTCTCCGGTCTTTTAAAGTGCAGTCACGTGCAGGCGCACATCGACATTGTTGCGTGTCTCATTCGAATACGGACACGCATGATGCGCAGCCTCGACAAGCTTCTCAGACTGTTCGGTGTCGATGCCGGTGGTCTCGACGTAGATATCAATATCGAGTGCGTAGCCCCCATCACTGCGCTGACCGATGCCGACCTCGACCGAGGTCTTGCTGGTGACTTCCAGCTTCATCTGCCCTGCGATCATCGACAGGGCGCTGTCAAAGCAGGCCGCATAGCCAAGGGCAAACAACTGCTCGGGGTTGGCACCGACTTCGCCCGTTCCGGGGCGCGCCAGATCAAACGACAGACCACCATCATCAAGCGCGGTGTGTCCTGAACGTCCACCGGTCGCAGTGGCACGGGTTTTGTAGAAAATCTTCATCGTTCAATCCTCGGAGCTGAACTGGAATGAAACCTGTTTAGCCCCCGGACAACGAGAGACCAGTCACATAAGCTTGAGGCTCGTAAGACACGGGTCCGCACTTAACGTGCAGACACCCTTTCACCGTGCCAGATATGGGTCTCTAGCAGAGAAGCAGCCATGTTGTAATCGCCGCTTTCCAGACACTCATAGATACGCTGGTGATCATTGCTGTACCCCGGCTTCCAGCCTTCAGGACTGCCGTGGCGCAGAGCATTGCGCGAGAAAGCAATGTTGAGATCCCTGACCGCATCCACCAGCCGCGGCATCAGCGACAACTCGGCCAGCGCCACATGAAAAGCCCGGTTGGAAGCCTCCCACGCCACCAGATCGGTTGCCTGATCCCCGGCAACCAGAGCTTCCTTGACCTTGGCCAGTTGTTTGGGCGCCAGTCTGCCCGACAACGTTCGCAGCCCCATAACTTCTAGCGCGCTTCTCATGCGCGCGATTTCGCGTGTATCCCCGCTTCCCAACGGGGCCACCCTCATGCCGCGGCGCGGTTCGCTAAAAGCAAGCTTGCGGATTTCAAGGCGCAGAAAAGCTTCGCGAATTGGCACATGACTGGTGTTGAACTCATGCGCAAACACCTCCTGCCGCAGGCGCTCTCCCGGCTTCAAATCGCCAATGATGATGCGCTGGGTCAGCTCGTCCGCGATACGTTCAGCCAAAGTCGGTTCACGCATTATCGATAATCTATGGCGTTTTTGAATGACATAATGGCTGCCATGCTCCAGCTAGACGCAACTTGTCAAAGTTCTTCTGGATTTTATCGATAATGATCAAGCTTGATCGCCAATCCCTTCTCTGCGCCGGAGCGGCAATCCCGATCCTCGTTTCGTCGGCCAGCGCATCGGCGAACAATGATCCCGTGCGTTCGGTTCAAGTAGGAGACATCGTCGTCACAGGGTCGCGTTTATCTGGCGCAGAACGACTGACAAACGTAGAGATCCTTGGCCAGAAAGAACTTCAGGCAGCCGGCATTACAGACCTGTCCCAGATCACGCGCCTGATCGGAGCCAACTCAGGATCGGAAAATCTCGTCGATCAACTCAATAATCCGCAAAGCTCGGGCACGGCACAGATCAACCTGCGCAACCTCGGTCTGGGCTCTACACTCGTGCTTGTTGACGGCCAGCGGTGGACCAACAGCGCCGTTGTGGCGACGGACGGATCGGCTTTTGTAGATATTAATTCCCTGATCCCGACCATCGCCCTTCAGCGTGTCGAGGTCGTGAAAGACGGCGCTTCTGCGATTTATGGCTCGGATGCCGTCGCGGGCGTCGTCAACTTCATCAGCCGCAAGACTGTCGACCGTCCAGAACTACGCGCAAAATATGCCACGAATGACGGATCGGACGAGAGCGTTATCGAAGGCATCGG
>DPSI01000436.1 GCA_003527165.1 Pseudomonas sp. | reverse complement strand
ATCCCGCGCTTCGCCTTCGAGAAGTTTCCCAAGGCCGACGCCCGTCTGACCACCCAGATGAAGTCTGTCGGTGAAGTCATGGCGATCGGTCGGACCTTCCAGGAGTCCGTTCAGAAAGCGCTCCGTGGGCTGGAAGTCGGTGTGTCCGGGTTCGATCCGAAACTCGATCTGGCCGACCCGGAAAGCGAGGGGACGCTCAAGCGCGAACTCACCGTGCCGGGTGCCGATCGCATTTGGTATGTGGCCGATGCGTTCCGCGCCGGCAAATCCGTCGCCGAAGTCTTCGACCTGACACGCATCGACGAATGGTTCCTGGTGCAGATCGAAGATCTGATCAAGGAAGAAGAGCGGATCAAGACCATGGGTCTGTCCAGCATCGATCGCGACGTCATGTACAAGCTCAAGCGCAAGGGCTTCTCTGATGCGCGTCTGGCCAAGCTGCTCGGTGTGACCGAAAAGAACCTGCGGGCTCATCGCCACAAGCTGAAAGTGCTGCCGGTCTACAAGCGCGTCGACACCTGCGCTGCCGAATTCGCCACCGACACCGCCTACATGTACTCGACCTATGAGGAAGAATGCGAGGCCAGCCCATCCGGTCGCGACAAGATCATGATTCTCGGCGGCGGTCCGAACCGTATCGGGCAGGGCATCGAATTCGACTACTGCTGCGTGCATGCAGCGCTGGCGATGCGTGACGACGGTTACGAGACCATCATGGTCAATTGCAACCCGGAAACCGTTTCCACTGACTATGACACCTCGGATCGCCTGTACTTCGAGCCGGTAACCCTGGAAGACGTGCTGGAAATCGTTCGTGTCGAGCAGCCCAAGGGCGTTATTGTCCAGTACGGCGGCCAGACGCCGCTGAAATTGGCGCGTGCCCTGGAAGAGGCAGGCGTGCCGATCATCGGTACCAGCCCCGACGCCATTGACCGCGCCGAAGACCGTGAGCGCTTCCAGCAGATGGTCGAGCGCCTGAATCTTCGTCAGCCGCCGAACGCGACGGCGCGCAGCGAGGAGGAAGCCCTGGCCGCGTCCAAGGTCATTGGCTATCCGCTGGTGGTGCGCCCTTCGTACGTGCTGGGTGGTCGGGCGATGGAAATCGTCTATCAGGAAGAAGAGCTGCGTCGCTACATGCGTGAGGCGGTCAAGGTCTCCAACGACAGCCCGGTACTGCTCGACCATTTCCTCAATTGCGCCATTGAGGTCGACATCGACGCAGTGTGCGACGGTGAGCAGGTAGTGATCGGTGCGATCATGCAGCACATCGAGCAGGCGGGCGTGCACTCCGGTGACTCGGCTTGCTCCCTGCCGCCTTACTCGTTGCCAGCGCATATCCAGGACGAGATCCGCGACCAGGTCAAGAAGATGGCGCTTGAGCTCGGTGTGGTTGGCTTGATGAACGTGCAGATGGCGGTTCAGGGCGAGGACATCTTCGTCATCGAAGTGAACCCCCGTGCGTCGCGTACCGTACCTTTCGTCTCCAAGTGCATCGGCGTTTCGCTGGCGATGATTGCCGCGCGGGTGATGGCGGGCAAAACGCTGGCCGAAGTAGGCCTGACGGAAGAGATCATTCCGAACTTCTACAGCGTCAAGGAAGCCGTTTTCCCGTTTGCCAAGTTCCCAGGCGTCGACCCGATCCTCGGCCCGGAAATGAAATCCACCGGCGAGGTGATGGGCGTCGGCGACGACTTTGCCGAGGCCTTTGCCAAGGCGCAGTTGGGTGCGAGCGAAATCCTGCCGAACAGCGGTTGCGCTTTTATCAGCGTGCGTGACGATGACAAGCCGCATGTCGCACAGGTGGCAGGCGATCTGGTCGCGCTTGGGTTCGAGGTGGTTGCCACCGCAGGTACCGCCAAGCTCATCGAGGCTGCTGGGCTGCCGGTGCGTCGAGTCAACAAGGTGACCGAAGGTCGTCCTCACGTTGTCGACATGATCAAGAATGACGAAGTTACCTTGATCATCAACACCACCGAGGGGCGTCAGTCCATCGCTGACTCCTACTCGATTCGTCGTAACGCCCTGCAACACAAGATCTGCTGTACCACCACATTGGCGGGTGGTCAGGCGATCTGTGAGGCGCTGAAGTTCGGTCCAGAGAAGGCCGTGCGTCGCTTGCAGGATCTCCATGCAGGAATCAAGGCATGACTAAATACCCGATGACCGTCCAGGGCGCGCGCGCCCTGGAAGAAGAACTCAAACATCTGAAAACCGAACTGCGCCCGCAGATCACCCAGGCCATCGCCGAAGCGCGCGAGCTGGGAGATCTCAAAGAGAATGCCGAATACCATGCCGCTCGGGAACAGCAGGGTATGGTTGAGGCGCGCATTCGTGACATCGAGGGCCGTCTGCAGAACGCTCAGGTCATTGATGTGGCCAGCATTCCTCATACCGGCAAGGTGATTTTCGGCACGACCGTCGAGATCGCCAACGTTGAAACGGATGAAGCCGTGACCTATCAGATCGTCGGAGACGACGAGTCGGACATCAAGCGAGGCAAGTTGTCGGTCAGTTCGCCCATCGCCCGCGCGCTGGTCGGCAAAGAAGAGGGTGACGTGGTGGCTGTGAAGACGCCGAGCGGTCTGGTCGAATACGAGATCGTCGAGGTTCGTCATATCTGACCGGCAGCCTATGCGAGCAGGTGTAATCAGCTGGCAGCTGGCCCAGACGTTCTGGGTCGGAGGCCTTTGGCTACTGCAATTCGTGATGTTGCCGGCCCTGGCGAAAATTGGCTTGGCGCCGCTGCTGATCGAAGAGATCGCCGGTAGTCTGAGGGCTTTGCTGGTGGGCTTTGCCGCGTTCTGCGCACCGTTGCAGCGCGTCGTGTTTATCCCGTTCCGCGGC
>DPSI01000298.1:336-3175 GCA_003527165.1 Pseudomonas sp. | reverse complement strand
CGCTCTTCCGATCTGAGCATGGTGACGTGCTTACCGAGCTTGCAGTTGATCAACCCGCGGTTGATGTGATCGAGCACCTCGGACGGTTTGAACGCTCGCAACGTGCCCCCCCGCCGAGACTCATACAGCAAACGCGTAGTCATGAATTTCAGCAGGACCGTGACGAATGCCGAAGAAGCGCCGTGACCGGAGACATCGGCCAGATAGAAGCCGATGCGATGTTCGTCGACCCGAAAATAATCGACGAAATCCCCGGACAGATAGAGCGACGGGATGATCTGATGAGCGAAGTGGAAATCATCGAGGCTGTACGGCGTGACCGGCAGCATGTTCATCTGCACCTGGCGACCGGCATCCTGATCTTCCTGTAAAAGATGCAAGCTGGCCTGCAGGTCGCGGTTGGCCGTCTCCAGCTGCTCACGATAGCGCCGGTTCTCCAGGCGCAACCGTGAGCGATCGAGCGCCCGACGAACCGAATGTTCAAGCATCGCCAGGTCTTCGAGGGGTTTGATCAGATAATCGGCCGCACCCAGGCGCAGGGCTTCCACTGCATCGCTCATGACACCGGCGCCGGATACCACGATAACCGGAAGGTCGACCTGGCGTTCACTGATCAGCCGAATCAGCTCCAGGCCATCCATTTGCGGCATGCGCAGATCGCAGATCACCAGATCCGGATGCTCGGCATCAAACAGCTCCATGCCCCGCCGCCCATTAGGCGCCTGAAGGACCTTGAAACCACTGTCATCCAGATAGGCGGCCAAGCTGGCTCGTACCACATCGTCGTCATCTATGATCAGCAGCGTCGCGCTTGGGTTGTGCATGTTCCTACCAGGCGGTATCGCCAGGATGTTGGCGAAAGCATCAGCCCCGCGCGAACGCTGGGCAAGGGATCTTTTCAAGGCGCAGACGGTACTCCCATACGATCTGCGTTTCAAGCCAAGTGCCACCGCTCCGGCTGCGCTTTACAGATTGAATTGACGGGCGCTATAAGAACTGGCGCAACCAGAATTCAGAGGACGAACACAATGACCCAGAGTAATCGGGACTATAGCGAAAAACGTGATTTCATCCGTATGCAGATCGAGACCGCAATCACCCTGACCCAGGGCCGCCACCACCATGAGGCGACTTGCCTGGATCTTTCCAGCACCGGCATGCAAGTGCTCGCCGCGACGAGCCTGCAAATGGGCGACAAGGTGCGGGTCCATATCCGTTCCGAACACCCCGAACTGAAAGGTCTGGAGGCTGAAACCGAGGTGGTACGGGTCGCCGAGCATGAAGATGGCCGGCAGAGCCTTGGGCTCGCTATCCTGTCGATGAGTTGAGTGGGCGCAGTTCACCAATGTAACGCTCAGCGCCTGGTGCGCCCACATAATTGCCTAGAGGCCGGCCAGAACGCTAGGCCTCAATCAGAAATCGTCTTCGACCTGGCCATCCAGCGTGCGGAATTCTCGATTCTGTAGGTAGGCATTTCGAACGAAGATGTATTTGTCGCCAGTGATCATCTTCTCGGCCGAGAGCAGGCCGGCGCGCAGGTCGACCACGTTCACCGCTCGGGTCACGTTGCGGGTCGGCACATGGTCCATGTAGGGATAAGGCTGCAGGAAGGAATCAGGCACACGTCCCGCCGCGTCGCGCACGGTGCTTGGCCCGAGCAGCGGCAACACCACATAAGGCCCGCTGCCTAACCCCCAGGCACCCAGGGTCTGACCGAAGTCCTCGTCGTTCTTCTGCAGGCCCATGCGGGTCGCGACATCGAAGAAGCCCAGCACGCCAAAGGTCGTGTTGAACAGGATGCGGCTCGTGTCGATGCCCGCATCATGAACCTTGCCTTGCAACAGATCGTTGGTCAGCACCACGACATCGCCAAGGTTGCTGAATACGTTACCGATGCCGTCTTCAAGAAAGTTCGGAGTGACCTTCTGGTAACCCTGAGCGAGCGGCTTGAGCGTATAGGTATCCACCTTGTCGTTGAAGCTGAATACCACGCGGTTGACGCCTTCCCAAGGATCTTCCTCGGCAGCGTGCAACGACGAAGCGCCAACCATCGCCAGCGATGCAACGAGGGTGATTCTGAAATATCCGATCCAGTCCTTGCTGATCAGTTGCATCGCGGCCTTCCCCTTATTCGAATGGTGGCGTCTGTTCATCAAAGCGCAGCAGTATAAATCCATTCCAACCGTTTCCGGCAGCAGGCAGACATGCGGAACGGTCACGACGAACTTCACGGCTTCTCGCCTTATCAAAGAAAAGACAAGCCCAGACCGCTGGTTTACCCTTCGCCTATCGAGCGTCGGCGAATAGATCGCCCAAAACTACAGAGGGATGCAATATGCCGGAACATGATCTGCAGTCGCAGCTTGAAGAGTTGCGTAGTCAGCTGGCCCAGGACACACCGCTGACAGAAGAGGAGCGCGCATCGCTACAGGCGATTGCTCAGGACATCGAACTTCGTCTGGCCAACCAGGGTGTGGTGGACCAGAACGATTCGCTGGTCGATGGCGTCAACCTGGCGGTGGAGCGCTTTGAAGTCAGCCATCCCAATACCGCCATAACGCTGCGCAACATCATGCAGACGCTGGCAAACATGGGAATCTGAGCGAAAACCCAGCGAACCCTATGAAGCCATCGCAGCGCGTAGATTAGCCCCACGCGCTCAATTCGGCAGTTACTGTCGGACCAGCCGGCCGTTGCTTGGCGACGCAAGTTCGGTGCTGCGGTAGGGGTTGATATCCAGCCCGCCACGTCTTACGTAGCGGGCATGGACGCTCAGCCGCTCGGGCTTCAGCAACCGTTGCAAGTCAAGGAAGATACGCTCCACGCACTGCTCATGAAA
>DPSI01000298.1:0-145 GCA_003527165.1 Pseudomonas sp. | reverse complement strand
CTCCACGCACTGCTCATGAAAGTCCGCGTGCTGACGGAAGCTCACCAGATAAGCGAGCAGACTGCTGTGTTCCAGCGCGGCACCGTGATATTCGATCACTACGGTGCCCCAGTCCGGCTGGCCGGTAACGGGGCAGTTGGATTTC
>DPSI01000365.1:2098-2731 GCA_003527165.1 Pseudomonas sp. | reverse complement strand
CTTCACGCCCTGATCGCGGCCCAGCTTGACCGTACCCAGGCCCAGCGGCGACACGCTCAGGCCGGTGCTGCCCAGAGCGCGGTGCAACTCGTGCAGTGTCGTCGCCATCAGAGCAATCCTTCCCAGAAAGGCCCGGTAATCGCGGGGCGGGGCAGCTCGGGTAACGGCGGATGCTGTTGCGGATGGATGCCGTCTCGGCTCAGCGCGGCCTCAACGCGATCGGCGAAGTCCGGGGATAACGCCAGTTTGGTCGGCCAGCCAACCAACAAGCGGCCCTGTTCGGCGAGAAAGGCATTGTCGGGTCGGGCCCGCGCCGACTGGGCGGGCTCTGCTCGGTCGATGCGCAACGTAGCCCATCTCGCCGCGGACAAGTCGATCCAGGGCACCAACTCGGCCAGTTCCTTTTTCGCTGCGGCGATCTGCGCCGCCTCGTCGCGCGCGACGCCGCCGGCTTCGGCGAGCTCGCCGCCCAGGTACCAGACCCATTCACCGTCGGCGGTCGGAAGGCTGGTCACGGTAATTCGCGGCTTGGAGCCGCCGCCGAGACAGTGAGCATAGAGCGGCTTAAGCGTTGCCGCCTTGACGATGACCATGTGCAGCGGACGCTTCTGCATCGCCGGTTGGGTGAGATTG
>DPSI01000365.1:0-1970 GCA_003527165.1 Pseudomonas sp. | reverse complement strand
ATCAGCGTGTTCAGCAGCTCGGCGTTTCCCGCGCCGGCGGTGAAAACGATGCGTTGCGCGCTGATGGCGCGTCCGTCGACGGCCAGCCCGGTCAGCTCACCGCTTTCCCTGAGCGGTTCGATCCGGTCGGCTTTCAACAGGCTGGGGCCGGCGAGCTCCGCCAGTCGATGAATCAGGCTGGGCACGTCCAGCACCAATTCGCTGAGTCGATAGACCTTGCCCTTGAAGCGTGGATCCTGCAGCGCCGGGGGCAGCTCCTCGCCCTTGACCTGACCGACCCGTGAGCGCACCGCCTTGCTGGCGAAGAAGCTGGTGAGGTTGCCGGTCAGGGTACCGGGCGACCATAAATAATGCGCATCGGACAGCAGGCGTACGCCGGAAAGGTCCAGTTCGCCGCTGCCTTCGAGGGCCTCGCGCCAGCGCCGAGGCATATCGGCGATGGCTTCCGACGCGCCGGTCAGCGCGCCGCTCAGGGCGTACTTGGTGCCGCCGTGGATGATCCCCTGCGATTTGACGCTCTGCCCGCCGCCGAGCACGCCCTTGTCCACCAGCAGCGTCGAATAGCCTTGGCGACGCAGGCGCGCGTTCAGCCACAGGCCGGCGACGCCACCCCCTACGATCAGGACGTCGGTGCTCAGGGAATCGGACATGGGCGGGCCTCGTTGTGAAATCAGGCGCGCAGTATAAACCCCTTACCCGTCGGCATCATGCGGCCGGCTAGTGGCCCGTACTGCCGGAAAACAACTGGATCACGACCACGCCGGCAACGATCAGGGCCATGCCGAGCATGGCCGGCAGGTCGAGCTTCTGCTGATAGATCAGCGCTGCCGCGATGCTCACCAGGACGATGCCGAGGCCGGCCCAGATGGCGTAGGCGATTCCCACCGGAATGGTCTTGACCACCAGGCTGAGCATCCAGAACGAGAGGCTGTAGCCGGCGACTACCAGAAATAGCGGTAGCGGGCGGCTGAGCCCCGCCAGCGCCTTCATGGACGTGGTCGCGATCACCTCGGCGATAATGGCGATGGCGAGATAGATGTAGCCAGTCATAAGGTCTCCGGTTGGGCGTAGTTCGAACGGTAGGCGCTGCGGTTCATTGGGCTGCAGGAATGGGCAGGTTCTGCACGGTACCGGATTTCACCGCAACCTTCGCGGTGGCCGTTGCGTTGACGCCTTTGCTAAGCTCCGCGCTCATGAATCGTGCCCTCTATACGCTGCTGTTTCATCTTGCCCTGCCGTTCGTGGTGGTTCGCCTGTTTTTGCGTGCCCGGCGGGCACGCGCCTATTCGAAACGGATCGGCGAACGCTTCGCGGTCGGGCTGCCCGAATTTCAAACGGGCGGCATCTGGGTGCATGCCGTCTCGGTCGGTGAAAGCATTGCCGCTGCACCGATGATCCGGGAGCTGAAGGATCGATATCCGCACTTGCCGATCACCGTGACCTGCATGACCCCGACCGGCTCCGAGCGGATCAAGGCGCTATTTGGCGATACGGTGCAGCACTGCTATCTGCCTTACGATCTGCCGTGGGCGGCGGCGCGCTTTCTGCAACGGCTGCAGCCGAAGCTGGCGGTGGTGATGGAAACCGAGCTGTGGCCCAACCATATCCATCAGTGTGCACGCCGCGGAATTCCTGTGGCCTTGGCCAATGCACGGCTGTCCGAGCGCTCGGCGCGGGGTTACGCGCGCCTCGCTCTGCTGACCGCTCCGATGTTGGCAGAGCTGAGCCTGATCGCCGCACAGACCGAGGCCGAAGCCGCGCGCTTTCGGCAGCTCGGCGCACGTGAAGCCAGCATAGCGGTGACCGGCTCGATCAAGTTTGACCTCAGCGTCGATCCGGCGCTGCCTGAGCGGGCCGCGCGACTCCGCCAGCAATGGGACGCGGCGAGGCGCCCGATATGGATCGGTGCCAGTACCCATACCGGCGAAGACGAAATCCTGCTGGCTGCGCATCGGCAGCTGCTGACCGAG
>DPSI01000018.1 GCA_003527165.1 Pseudomonas sp. | reverse complement strand
TACCTGTGCCTGGCCATGTTTCTGACCGCTGTAGCGCAGGCCGTTCTGCACCAGATTGGTCAGGACCTGGATCAGCTGGTTCGGATCCATACGGGTTTGTAGCGAGCTGCCCTGGGTGTCCACATGCACACTCTGGTCAGCAGGCAGCGTCCCGCGAAATTCGCTGGCGAACCGATGTACCCAATATTTCAGATCCAGCAGCTGCGGTTCAGCCTGGCGCCGGCGTGATAGCTGCAGCACGTTCTCGATGACCAGATTCATGCGTCGTGAATGATCCTGGATGATCTGCGTGAGACGCAGATCCGCCGCGTCCAGGACTTCGGATTCCTGTAGCAGCTGGGCGGCGTGGCTGATTGCACCGAGCGGGTTGCGTATCTCGTGGGCGATGCTGGCGGTCAATCGACCGAGCGAGGCGAGCTTGAGCTGCTGGGCTTTCTGCGCGATCTGCGAGATGTCTTCGAGGAAGACCAGAGTGTCCTGCTTCACCCCATGCTGGAGGATGGCGAAGCTCGGCTGCAGCGTGGCGCCGTCCGGCGTTGCCTTGAAATTGCGTGGCCGTAGGGTGGGGTTGTCACGCCATTGCTGCAGCCCTCTGATTAGCTCAGGGCAGCGAGGTGCCAGCCGCTCGCCAGTCAGCGATTGCTGGCCGAGCAGTTCGAGGGCGCCCTGGTTGGCGAGCAGCACACGTTCCTGCGGGTCGAGCACGAGGATCCCGGTGCGCATGCGTTGAAGGATCTGGGCGTTCAGTGCTTCGAGATTGGCGACTTCCTCGGCGCGCTGGCGAGCGAGGGTTTCGCTGACCCGCAGTCGCCGTGTCAGGCCTTGCACCAGCAGCGCGGCGGCAAAGCATAGCGTTCCAAGCGCGGCAGCCTGGACATACTGACCGCTCGCAGCGCTATCGCTTAGGCTGAGGTAAAAGGTCAGGTAGATGAGGCCGGTTGCGGCGACCGCGGCAATAAAAAAACCGATGCGTCCGTGCAGCAGGATATTGGCAATGGCGACGGCGACAATCAACAGGTTGCCGATCCCGCTTGGCGTCCCGCCAGCGAAGTAGAACAGTGCCGCGAGCAGGGTAACGTCCAGCAGCGCGAGGGCCAGAACCGGCAGCTCCCGCTTCGGATTCTGCAGCAGCACGGAGATAAGAATGTTGAAAATCAGGTAGAGCCAGGCGCCGTAGTGAAACGCCGCCGGGTTGGCCATGCGCATCAGATCGTTGTGCAGGTCGCTGCTAATGAGCAGAACCAGCACCAGAGCGATCGCGACGCGATAGAGATGGTAGAGCCGAAGGATTCGCCGGCCCTGGTAGCCGAGAAACGTCAGGCGCTCAGTTCCCACCCGGCTTGTTGTCCTGTTCCAGGTGGGCCTGGCTGCAGTACCACCGGTCATGGCTCTGCAGTGCTTGTTCGCGTGGCAGGTGCACGCCGCATTGAGCACAGCGAACCGTCGTAACAGTGGTCTGCTGCGGTTTGCCAGTCATCCTCGGCTTGCTTGTCAGGCGGCGCCAGAGCCAGAACGCCGCAGCAATCAGGATGATCCAGAACAACAGACGAAACAGACCCATATTTCTACTTCCTGGCTAAGCCATGCGGGCTGCCGGTCTGGCAGGCTCCGTGCGGTAGGGCACCCTGATCGATGGTCCCAGCGTCGGGCGCAATCTCAGTCGAACAGGCCGAAGGTCAGGTAGCTCCACCAGGAGCGACCTTCACGGGGCTGTTCGTTTTCTGCCTCGGCTTCCGCTTCCCTCAATACCGGGCGCAGTTCGTCAGGTAGATCCTGGGCGGCATTTTCGTACTGACGGACCACGTCGCGGTTCGACTGTGAGCTGTCCGGAGCCTTGTTTTCCGTTTCGATCAGGCCAAGCGTGGCGCGGGACAGCCAGCTACGGTTGTCGGCTTCCTTTTCGCGCGGCACGAACTCGCCGTCTTCGAGGCTTGGATGTTCCGGGTAATTGAGCTTGAGCGTGTCCAGGCTGGAGTGGGCGAGCTCGTCGAGCCCCAGGCGCTGGTAGGCTTCGGTCATGACGGCCAGGCCATCGCCGACAGCGGGCGTGCCCTGGAAGTTTTCCACTACGTAGCGGCCTCGGTTGGCGGCCGCAACATAGGCCTGGCGGCGTAAATAATAGTCGGCGACATGGATCTCGTTCGCCGCCAGCAGATTGCGCAGGTAGACCATCCGCGCCTTGGCATCCGGCGCGTAGCGGCTGTTCGGAAAGCGTGTGGTCAGTTGGGCGAATTCATTGAACGAGTCACGCGCGGCGCCCGGATCACGCTTGGTCATGTCCAGGGGTAGAAAGCGTGCGAGCAGCCCGCGGTCCTGGTCGAAGGAGGCCAGCCCCTTCAGGTAATAGGCGTAGTCGACGCTGGGGTGCTGCGGGTGCAGCCGGATGAAGCGCTCGGCGGAGGAGCGGGCGGCTTCGGGTTCGGTGTTGCGGTAGTAGGCGTAGATCAGCTCCAGCTGCGCCTGCTCGGCGAAACGGCCGAAGGGGTAGCGGGACTCCAGAGCCTTCAGTTTGTCGATGGCGCTGGTGTAGCTCTTGTTGTCCAGGTCGGCCTGCGCCTGCCGGTACAGTTCCGCTTCGCCGAGGTTTTCGCTAATGGTTTCGTTGGACGAACAGGCAGCGGTAAGGGCGAAAATGGCGATCAGCAGCAGGTGTTTCACTTGCATGGCGGCTTGCGTCCCTGTGACGGCTGGCTGTCTCGCGCTGAGCCGTCCTGTTATGATGGGCGCCCCGGTTGGCCGGGACAAAGACGCCGTATTTAAACACAAGCGTGTTGCCGAAACCAAAGGCTCCACCTGCGTCGCTGTCAAAGGCATGTTCGCCTCGGGTGAGTGGTCCGGGAGACAGCCAGCCCACGCCCCGGGCTTCGCAACCACTTTCGAACGCCGCTGCCAATCGCCTGTCATGTCTGGCTGAGCGTCGCACTGTTGCCTCTTCCTCTACTATGAAGCGCCATTAATTATGTCCACGATCTCCACTCAGGCCATTCATCTCCGCGCCGAGGTGCCGTTCGATCTCGGCGGGCAGCGCCTCGATCAGGTCGCGGCTCAGTTATTCTCGGAGCATTCCCGTTCACGCCTCGCTGCCTGGATCAAGGATGGCTTGCTTACGGTCGACGGTGCCGCGCTGCGCCCCCGTGACATCGTGCATGCCGGCGCCGTTCTGGAGCTTTCGGCCGAACAACAGGCGCAGGGCGAGTGGGTGGCGCAGGATATTCCGCTGGATATTGTCTTCGAGGACGAGCATATCCTCGTGCTGAACAAACCGTCCGGTCTGGTAGTGCATCCAGCGGCGGGGCATGCCGACGGTACGTTGCTCAATGCGTTGCTGCATCATGCACCGGACATCATCAATGTGCCGCGTGCGGGTATCGTACATCGGCTGGACAAGGACACCACCGGCCTGATGGTGGTCGCCAAGACGCTGCAGGCGCAGACGCGCCTGGTCGAGCAGTTGCAGGCACGTAGCGTCAGTCGGATCTACGAGGCCATCGTCATCGGCGTGATCATTACTGGCGGCACCGTCAACGCGCCGATCGGGCGTCACGGCCAACAGCGTCAACGCATGGCCGTGGTCGAAGGTGGCAAGCCCGCCGTCAGTCATTATCGGGTGCTCGAGCGCTTTCGTTCGCACACGCATGTTCGCGTCAAGCTGGAGACCGGTCGCACGCACCAGATACGCGTGCATATGACGCACATCGGCTATCCGCTGGTGGGCGACCCTCTATACAGCGGGCGCTTTCGGATCCCGCCTGCGGCGAATCCGACCATGGTGCAAACGTTGCGCGATTTCCCGCGTCAGGCCCTGCATGCGCGCTTCCTCGAACTGGACCACCCGGTCAGCGGCGAGCGGCTGAAATGGGAGTCGCCATTGCCGGACGATTTCGTCTGGTTGCTGGCACTGCTGCAGCAGGATCGCGAGGCGTTCGTCGGGTGAACGACTGGGCTGACGATTGGATCGTTCCTGATTGGCCGGCGCCTCCGCATGTGCGGACTTGCGTCACCACGCGCCGAGGCGGGGTGAGTCAGGCGCCTTTCGATAGTTTCAACCTGGGCGACCACGTAGGCGATGCCCCGGATGCGGTGGCGGCCAATCGGCAACGGTTGCAGCGGGTACTCGGTTGCGAGCCAGCCTGGATGAGCCAGGTGCATTCGAGCACTGCCGTTGAAGCCGATCCGCGAAACCGTCCTACTGCGGATGCCTGCTGGACGGGCGCGACAGGTATTGCCTGCGCCGTGCTGACCGCCGACTGTCTGCCGGTGCTGCTTTGTGATCTCAGCGGGACCCGGGTGGCGGCGGCGCATGCCGGCTGGCGTGGGCTGGCGGCCGGCATGCTGGAGGCGACGGTGGCGGCCATGGAGACCCCTGGTGCCCAGTTGATGGCCTGGCTCGGTCCGGCGATCGGACCCGATGCGTTCGAGGTTGGTGCCGAGGTGCGCGAGGCGTTCGTATCGCAGCATGCCGCGGCGGCCGAAGCCTTTTCCCTCAGCCGCAACAATGGCCGCTACATGGCTGATATCTACCATCTGGCCCGAATCCGTCTTGCTGATTGCGGCGTTACTGCCGTCTTCGGCGGCGGCTTCTGTACCGTCAGCGATCCTCGTTTCTATTCCTATCGTCGCGCCGCCCGTACGGGTCGCTTTGCCAGCCTGATCTGGCTCGACTGAGCGCCGGGCTTGTCCGATATTCTGGCCGAGCCGGTCAGGCCGTGCGGGCGGATGACGAGTGATCTGGGTCAATGCCATCCGGCTTGAATCTCCAACAATCAACCTTATCTAAGTTCCATCTCGCAGGCTTTTGTCGAGGTGCGATTGAATGCGCCGGCCTGCCTAACTAGAAAGGTGATTACATGCGTATCGATCGTTTGACCAGCAAGCTGCAGCTTGCACTGTCCGATGCCCAATCCATCGCCGTCGGCCTCGATCATTCTTCTATCGAACCGCTGCACCTGATGCAGGCGCTGCTGGATCAGCAGGGTGGTTCGATCAGGCCGCTGTTGATGCAGGTGGGCTTCGATATCAACGGCTTGCGCCAGGCGTTGACCAAGGAGCTGGATCAGCTACCCAAACTGCAGAATCCTACGGGCGACATGAACATGTCGCAGGATCTGGCGCGCCTGCTGAATCAGGCTGACCGTCTGGCGCAGCAGAAGGGTGATCAGTACATTTCCAGCGAGCTGGTGCTGCTCGCCGCGCTGGACAGCAATACCCGTCTGGGCAAACTCTTGCTGGCCCAGGGCGTGAGCAAGAAGGCGCTGGAGAATGCCATCAGTAATCTGCGCGGTGGCGATGCGGTCAACGACCCCAATGCCGAGGAGTCACGTCAGGCGCTGGACAAATACACCGTCGACATGACCAAGCGCGCCGAGGACGGCAAGCTCGATCCGGTAATCGGCCGCGATGATGAAATTCGCCGGACCATTCAAGTGTTGCAACGGCGCACCAAGAACAACCCCGTGCTCATTGGCGAGCCGGGTGTCGGCAAGACCGCCATCGTTGAAGGCCTGGCGCAGCGAATCGTCAATGGCGAAGTGCCTGACGGTCTGAAGGACAAGCGCCTGCTGGCGCTGGACATGGGCTCGCTGATCGCCGGTGCCAAGTTTCGCGGCGAGTTCGAGGAGCGCCTCAAGGCCGTGCTCAATGAGCTGTCCAAGCAGGAAGGGCGGGTCATCCTGTTCATCGACGAGCTGCATACCATGGTCGGCGCCGGCAAGGCCGAAGGCGCGATGGACGCGGGCAACATGCTCAAGCCGGCTCTGGCTCGTGGCGAGCTGCATTGCGTCGGTGCGACCACGCTCGATGAATATCGCCAGTACATCGAAAAGGATGCAGCGCTGGAGCGGCGCTTCCAGCGCGTGCAGGTCGATGAGCCGAGCGAGGAAGATACCATCGCCATTCTGCGCGGCTTGAAGGAGCGCTACGAAGTGCACCACGGTGTCTCCATCACCGACGGCGCAATCATCGCCGCAGCGAAGCTTTCGCACCGCTACATCACTGATCGCCAGCTGCCGGACAAGGCCATCGACCTGATCGACGAGGCGGCCAGCCGCATCCGCATGGAGATTGACTCCAAACCGGAGGAACTGGATCGCCTCGATCGACGCCTGATCCAGCTGAAGATCGAGCGTGAGGCGCTGAAGAACGAAGACGACGAGGCAACCAAGAAGCGCCTGGCCAAGCTCGACGAGGAAATCGTCAAGCTGGAGCGTGAGTATGCCGATCTCGAAGAAATCTGGAAGTCGGAGAAGGCCGAAGTGCAGGGCTCTGCTCAGATGCAGCAGAAGATCGAGCAGGCCAAGGCCGATCTGGAAGCTGCGCGGCGCAAGGGCGACCTGGCGCGGATGGCGGAACTGCAGTACGGCATCATTCCCGATCTGGAACGCAGCCTGCAGATGGTCGACCAGCACGGCAAGTCGGAGAACCAGCTACTGCGCAACCGCGTGACCGACGAGGAGATCGCCGAGGTCGTCTCGAAATGGACCGGCATTCCGGTATCGAAGATGCTCGAAGGCGAGCGTGAAAAATTGCTGAAGATGGAAGACCTGCTGCATCAGCGGGTGATCGGGCAGCACGAGGCGGTGGTCTCGGTTGCCAATGCCGTTCGCCGGTCGCGTGCCGGGCTGGCTGACCCGAATCGTCCTAGTGGTTCGTTCCTCTTCCTCGGCCCGACCGGGGTGGGCAAGACCGAACTGTGCAAGGCGCTTGCGGAATTCCTCTTTGATACCGAGGAAGCGATGATCCGCATCGACATGTCCGAGTTCATGGAGAAGCACTCCGTGGCGCGTCTGATCGGGGCGCCGCCGGGCTACGTGGGATACGAGGAGGGTGGCTACCTGACCGAGGCCGTGCGTCGCAAGCCGTACTCGGTGGTGCTGCTGGACGAGGTCGAGAAGGCTCATTCGGACGTGTTCAATATTCTCCTGCAGGTGCTTGAGGATGGTCGTCTGACCGACAGCCATGGGCGTACGGTGGACTTCCGTAATACCGTGATCGTGATGACATCGAACCTGGGTTCGAGCCAGATCCAGGAACTGGTGGGTGACCCCGATGCGCAGCGTGCAGCGGTCATGGACGCCGTGAGCAGCCACTTCCGGCCGGAGTTCATCAACCGCATCGACGAAGTGGTGGTATTCGACCCGCTGGCGCGCGAGCAGATCGCGGGCATCGCTCAGATCCAGTTGGGCCGCTTGAGGCAACGTCTGACAGAACGCGAACTGAGCCTGGAGCTCAGCGATGAGGCCATGGACAAGCTGGTTGCCGTTGGCTACGACCCGGTCTATGGCGCACGGCCACTGAAGCGCGCCATTCAACGCTGGATCGAAAATCCGCTCGCCCAGAACATACTGTCCGGTGCGTTCGAGCCGGGCTCCTCGATCGTCGGCAAGGTGGAGGGCGACGAGATCCGCTTCGCCAAGGCGTGACCCTGGCCGTAGGGTCGCTCAGCCTGGGCGACTCTGCGGGCGTTCCGGCATGATCTTCGGCGTCGTTCGCCACGAGGGTCCGGGTAACTCGCAAAGCATTGTAGTAAATCGCATTTTTTCTGTTGACAGGCGCGCCGAGAACCGTAAAATGGCGCGCCTCTGAGGGGGGTTTGCAAAGCGGTACAGCAAGCCATCCGAGGAGCTGGAAGTGATAGTTCCGCGATAGCTCAGTCGGTAGAGCAAATGACTGTTAATCATTGGGTCCCAGGTTCGAGTCCTGGTCGCGGAGCCAATTTCCAATCGGGGTATAGCGCAGTCCGGTAGCGCGCCTGCTTTGGGAGCAGGATGTCGGGAGTTCGAATCCCCCTACCCCGACCAATTTTGGGTCGTTAGCTCAGTTGGTAGAGCAGTTGGCTTTTAACCAATTGGTCGTAGGTTCGAATCCTACACGACCCACCATATTCTCCCTTTGGGAGTTAAAAAGCCGGAGGCCACAGGGCCATCCGGCTTTTTTTATACCTGCAGTCTAGTGAACAGAAAACGATTTATAGCTCATAGCTATAACTACCGTTTTTAACTACGACCTTGGTCTGTGACCGAGGCGAGATCAAACGTAATAGACTGCGACCTCCCGATTGTCCGTTGGTTTGAGGCTCAAATGTATTCCGATCGCATCCGCTTGTCCTCCCTGCAGAGCAAGGTCATGAGCGCCCATGAGGCCGCTACTCTTATTCACGACGGCATGACCGTTGGCATGAGCGGCTTTACCCGCGCGGGTGAGGCAAAGGCAGTGCCCTTGGCGCTGATCGATCGTGCGAAAGACGAGAAGCTCAAGATCAGCCTGATTACCGGCGCCAGCCTGGGTAACGACATGGACGGGAAGATGGCCGCAGCCGGTCTGCTGGCTCGCCGTGGGCCGTTCCAGGCGGATGCTACGTTGCGTAAGGCGATCAACCAGGGCGAGGTCATGTTCATCGACCAGCACCTTTCCCATACCGTCGAGCAGATGCGCAACAACCAGATCAAGCGCCCGGACGTCACCATTGTCGAGGCCGTGAGCATCACCGAGCGGGGCCATATCGTCCCGACTACCTCTGTGGGCAATTCTGCCAACCTGGCTGTATTCGCCGATAAGATCATCGTCGAGCTGAATTATGCGCATAACCCGAACCTGGAAGGTCTGCACGACATCTACTTCCCGGGCGAGCGCCCGAATCGTGACCCGATTCCGCTCACCCAGGTGGACGACCGCATCGGCACCACCGCCATTCCGATTGATCCCGCCAAGATCGCCGCTATCGTCATTACCGAGCAGCCTGACTCCTACTCCACCGTCACGCCGCCGGACGAAGAAACTCAGGCCATCGCCAATCACCTGGTCGAGTTCTTCAAGAAGGAAGTGGCGGATGGCCGTCTGCCGAAGAACCTCGGTCCGATGCAGGTCGGTATCGGTAATATCGCCAACGCGGTGGTGTGCGGTCTGATCGACTCGCCGTTCGAAGATCTGGTGATGTATTCCGAAGTGCTGCAGGATTGCACTTTCGAACTGATCGACGCCGGCAAGATGAAGTTTGCCTCGGGCTGCTCCATCACCTTGTCCGAGCGCTGCAATGATCGCGTGTTCGGCAATCTGGAGAAGTACAAGGACAAGCTGGTGTTGCGTCCTCAGGAAATCTCCAATCATCCGGAACTGGTGCGTCGGCTGGGTATCGTCGGTATCAATACCGCCCTGGAATTCGACATCTACGGCAACGTCAACTCGACGCACGTCGGTGGTACCAAGATGATGAACGGAATCGGTGGTTCGGGCGACTTCGCACGTAACGCCAATATGGCCATCTTCGTCACCAAGTCGATTGCCAAGGGCGGCAACATTTCCAGCGTCGTACCGATGGTCGCGCACGTCGATCACACCGAGCACGACGTGGAAATCCTGGTTACCGAGCAAGGCCTGGCCGATCTGCGCGGGCTGGCGCCGCGCGAGCGGGCACGCGTGATCATCGATAACTGCGTGCATCCGTCCTACCGTGACGCGCTGAACCAGTACTTCGAAGGCGCTTGTGACAAGGGCGGCCAGACGCCGCACATGCTCCGCGAAGCCATGGAATGGCACATCAACCTGGAAGAGCGCGGGCACATGCTCAAGGGCGCGTGATCGGAATGAAATGAGAACCGCCGGCTGATGCCGGCGTTTTTATGTGGGCGATGCAAAAAAGTGCGGCCTGGTTGCCCCTCGCTTTCCCTTTTATGGAGGCTTCGGCTAGTATTCTTGCCCCTTTAGCGGGCAGGAAGGCGGAGTCTGCATATTACGCTGCCTCTCTCTTTCGCCTCGTCCGAGCCGATCCGGTTGACCGGGTACGTTCGGCGCTTCATGCAATAACGTGCTTTGCAGGACCGCGAACATGACGCAGATACCCGAACGCATTCTTGTGCAGGCTCACTTGGCGGCCAAGCAGCCCAAGCCGCTGACGCCCGAACAGGAAGCGCAGTTGCGCAGCGATATCGCCGTCGAATTGAAACGGCAGAATGCAGTGCTCGTGGCGCACTACTACACAGACCCGGTGATCCAGTCGCTTGCCGAAGAAACCGGAGGCTGTGTTTCCGACTCGCTGGAGATGGCCCGCTTCGGTAATGAACATTCGGCGCAGACGGTGGTGGTTGCCGGCGTCAAGTTCATGGGTGAGACAGCGAAAATTCTCAACCCCGAAAAGCGTGTGCTGATGCCCACCCTGGACGCCACCTGTTCGCTGGATCTGGGCTGCTCGGTAGAGGAATTCTCCGCTTTTTGTGATCAGCATCCAGAGCGCACGGTGGTCGTCTATGCCAATACCTCGGCGACAGTGAAAGCGCGGGCTGATTGGGTGGTTACCTCCAGCTGCGCACTGGAGATCGTCGAAAGCCTGATGGACAACGGAGAAAAGATCATCTGGGCGCCTGACAAGCACCTTGGCAGTTATGTGCAGCGTGAAACCGGTGCCGACATGCTGCTCTGGGATGGCGCCTGTATCGTTCACGAGGAGTTCAAGGCGAAGCAACTGGAGGACATGAAGGCGCTGTATCCGGACGCTGCCGTACTGGTTCATCCCGAGTCGCCCGAATCCGTGATCGCGCTGGCGGATGCCGTCGGCTCCACCAGCCAGCTGATCAAGGCGGCACAGACCCTTACGAATCCAACCTTTATCGTCGCTACCGACCGGGGCATCTTCTACAAGATGCAGCAGCTTTGCCCCGACAAGGCATTCATCGAGGCGCCGACGGCGGGCAGCGGCGCCACGTGCCGCAGCTGTGCCCATTGCCCGTGGATGGCCATGAACACGCTTGAACGTACCCTCGATTGTCTGCGCAACGGCAGCGACGAAATCTTTGTCGATCCGGCATTGGTTCCGCGAGCGATCAAGCCTTTGAAGCGCATGCTGGACTTCACCCAGGCCGCGCGCATCAAGCAGGCTGGCAACGCCTGACGCAACGCTCGCAGTCAGGCAGGAACCTGGAAAGCGACGCCTTTCGGCGTCGCGTGATCAGCGCAACATTTCCTCGACCATTCGCTTCTCTTCGATCAGCTGCTTCTGTCGAGCGTCGATTCGCGCGGCGGTCTGGAAGTTGTTCGAGCGGCGCTTGGCAAAATCCAACTGTTCGATCGCCTGATCGTAGTCGCCGACCAGTGCGAAGAATTCCGCACGGCCCTGATGAAGCCCGATGATGTTTCCGGTAAGCCCGCGAATCTCCGAAACCTGATACCAGATGTCCGGGTCCTTGGGTCGCGCTTCGACGAGTGCATCCAGTTCCCGCTCGGCGTCCTGCTGCTTGTTTTCCTTGATTAGCAGGTCGATATGCGTCTGCCGCACTGGGTAGCTGCAGGGGTACAGGCGGAGCAGGGCCTGGGTGCGTTCACGCGCGGCGCCAAGGCGGTTGGCGGTGATATCCAGTCCGATCTGGGCCAGGTTGTAGGTAGCGTCGTCCGGCTCCTTGGCCAGCAGTGGCTGCAGGTTGGCGGCCGCTTCCTGAAGCTGACCGCTCTTGATCTGTGCCAATGCGAGGCCGTAGCGGGCCGCGTCGAGGTTCTCATCTTCGCTGAGCATGGCCCGAAAGCGCTTGGCGCTGACCCCTGGCGTGCTTTCGAATTTCAGGTCCACCCGTGCGCGCATCAGCTGGTAGCGCAGGCTGTCCTTGACCCCACCTGCCGGATATTGCTCGGCGCGGTTGTTGGTATCGGCGATGCGCGATTCGGTGACCGGATGGGTCAGGAGGAATTCGGGTGGCTTCTGGTCATAGCGATACTGGCGCATCAAGCGGCCGAACATCTGCGGCATGGCGCGTGGATCGTAGCCGGCTCGTTCGAGGTTGACGATGCCGATGCGGTCGGCTTCCTGTTCGTTCTGCCGGGAAAATCGCCGTTGCGCCTGAATGGCGGCGGCCTGAGTCGAGACAATCGCGGCGATGCCGGCATCGCCTGCGCCAGCCGCAGCCGCTACGACGCCGGCGAGCATTGCCGCCATCAGTGGCAGCTGCATGCGTTGCTGCGCTTCCAACCCCCGGGCGAAATGGCGCTGGGACAGGTGCGCCAATTCGTGCGCGAGCACCGAGGCGTATTCGGCTTCGGTCTGGGCATGAAGGAACAGGCCGCCGTTGACCCCGATGATGCCGCCCGGTGCGGCAAAGGCGTTCAATTGCGGGCTGTCGAGGAGTACGAATTCAAGGCGACGGTCCTGCAACTGGCTGGTCTCTGCCAGGCGGTACACGCTGCGCTCGAGGTAATCCTTCAACAACGGGTCCGACAACTGCGGAACCTGACCGCGAAGCAGGCTGAGCCAGGCGCGACCCAGCTGATGCTCCTGTTCCGGCGAGACGATGCCGGAACTGGAATCGCCGAGCGAGGGCAGATCATTGGCGATGGCCGGCTGCCCGAACAGGCACGCCAGTGTCAGCAGAGTAGGGCGCAGCAATTTCATCCAGACTGGCTCATGAAAGCAGGAGCGTTACTGTAGCCTTGTGCCAGGGTAACTGGCCAGCGGCGGGCGCAGGTCGGTATCCTGCGCTTCTTTCGAGGAGATGAACATGACCCAACAGAGTGTGCCCGACACAGACTGCGATGCCGAGCTGGACGCCGTCGGGATGCAATGCCCGATGCCTCTCCTGAAGGCCAAGCTCGAGCTCAACCGAATGGTCAGCGGCCAGGTCCTGAAGGTGACGGCGAGCGATCCGGGTTCGCAGCGGGATTTTCGCAGTTTTGCCAAGCTGGCCGGTCACGGGCTGCTGCGCGAAGAATCGGAAGAAGGCCTCTATCG
>DPSI01000369.1 GCA_003527165.1 Pseudomonas sp. | reverse complement strand
GTTGAGCGGAATCGTTCAAGCGGCTATAAAGCTCAGCTAGTTCGGGAAGAGGAGGCACTGCCTCTGCCGGCTCTTTTACTCGCTCAAAGTGTGGTTGTGGGTTTCCCCAGTTGGCCGCCAGCCGAGTGCGCGCAGCTTCGAGTTCAGCTGTGGCCTGGGCAAGCTCTACTTGCACTCCAGTAGCCGCAACCCGCGCCCGGGTTTCCTCTACGGGAGAAACCATGCCGGCCCTCACACGCCGATTGGCCACGTTCACTGCTTGCTTCGCAAGCTTTGAAGCAGCCTGAGCGAGGTCCTGCCGTTCTTGAGCAGTAAGCACATCGTAGTATGCGCCCATCACTGCCCCCCTCAGTCGAGCTTGAGCGTCCTGTAGGTCAGCGGCCGCTACGTCCATGGCGCGTTTCGCTGCCTCGATACGAGCCGAACGTTTACCTCCCAGCTCTATTTCTTGGCTCAGCTCAAGCGTTGTCTCCGGGGCATCACCCCGGATTCCGTCCTGGCTCGCGGACAATATTGGATTCGGACGTGCTCCGGCTTGGCTAATCAATGCGCGAGAAGCAGCCAGCTCACGTCTTGCAGCAGCCAGTTCTGGGCTTGCAGAACTAGCGAGCTCTAGGGCGCGTAGAAAGCTTATGGAGTCGACAGACTCTACGGGGAAGTTATCTGACACATTGACAGGTAAGGTCTGTGTGAAGGTCGGCAACTCTAAAGGCTGCGCAAAGGCGAGGTTGCACGACAACGTCGTCAACCCCAGCGGTAAAAGAACTTTTCGCACCGAAATCTCCTAGAAAAGGGAAGGTTCGGTGAGACGTCAGATACAGAAAATGGCGTCCTTACTGGTTGCTCTGGCGTCTCACCGGCTTTGCACCGATGCGCCAATTAGGTTTCTCAGGACGCCCCGCTTCAGCCGATGCGTAGCTAGCAGAAGGAAACGGTTTCAAGCTCATTGATAATACCGAACCAGGAGTGATCCCTTTCGTTATAAGCGGCTTGATATGGTCGCCATGGAAAACGCAGTCTCCATCCAGACTGATTTTTTTTGCGTCTTTTGACGATCCTTCCTCGTCAGCACCCAGCGATTCATGCAGATGTTCATGATGTCCAAGATGAATTGCTGCCGAACCATCCTCATGACTGCAATTCGTGCTAACAACTGCCCATGATGATTGCAATGGGAAAAGGGCTAGCAGCAACAGCAAAACTATTTTTCTCATCCAAAGCAAAACGATGACTTCCTGTTTTAGATGTCGAATCCAATCATATAACTACCCCCGCCAAGGCGCGGGACACACATGCGCGCTACTGCGATAGTGATTCGCCCTGGATTTAGTAGACCAATACACCAAAGCGTTCTTTATCAGCTTGCCAAGCCGGCGAGATAGTTGATGACTATGGGTGGTGACTTTAACTAAGAATGGATAACGACCGGGTGACCGCAACATTACAAATCTGTAATCGGGAATACGCGATTGCTTCCCTTCAGATTACAAAATAGTCATTTTCCGCTAATCCTGCCGTCATCTTTAGGGGAAGAACATGGCCAAGCGCTAAAAATACAAAAAGGCGAAAGGCGTCATTCGAGCACTGACCTGCCGTACATAAGGAGCATTATCATGAGCAAAATGGCCGTTTTTTCATTGACAGCCGTTTCACTGGCATTGGGCAGCGCCCCAGTCTTTGCCCAATCGGAAACAGCGGAGGGCTTCATCGAAGGCAGCACGCTATCGCTGATAAATCGCAACTTCTATTTCAACCGGGATTTTCGTGACGGTGAGAGTGCCAACGGCAATGGCTACTCGGAGGAATGGGCCCACGGACTGATGGCCTTCTTAGAGTCCGGATATACTCAGGGCTCCGTAGGGGTCGGCGTCGACGCCTTTGCCATGCTTGGCCTCAAGCTCGACACTGGTTCGGGGCGCTCCGGCGCGGGCGGCAGCATCGACCTGGTGCCCCACAACAGCGCTGGCGATGCCGAGGATGATTTCTCTCGGGTGGGCGGCGCTGTGAAAGCACGGCTGCTCGATACCGAGATTAAGGCAGGCGACGTATTTCCCACCACGCCCGTCGTGCATTTCGGGGATTCACGACTATTGCCGGAGTCTTTCAAGGGCTTCACCGTCGTGAACAACTCTCTAGACGACCTCACTCTTCAGGGCGGGCGCCTGCACGCGATGAGCCAGCCCAACACCAGCAACATGAACGAAGACTTCGTCACCTTCTACGGCGGGGGTGTCGACGCGCCTTGGCTTGGCTACGCAGGCGGCGACTACAGCGTTAATGAAAATATCAGCCTTAGCCTGTATACCAGCCGGCTCAAAGATGCCTGGAACCAGCATTACTTCGGTACGTCGGCCACCTATCCGCTCTCCGATTTGGTCGCGCTGCTGGCCAGCTTCAATTACTACAAGGCAACCGACGAAGGTCGCGAGCTGCTTGGCGAGTTTAACAACAACATCTGGAGTACCAGCCTCGGTGTCGCCTTCGGCGCGCACACCGTCACGGCGTCCTATCAACGCAACAACGGTAACAACGACTTCGACTACCTGCGTCAGGCGGACTCGATCTACTTGAACAATTCCGTCCAGTACAGCGATTTCAATTCGCCTAAAGAGCAGTCCTGGATGCTGCGCTACGACCTGAACATGGCGGCCTATGGCTTACCGGGGCTTACGTTCATGACCCGTTACGCCCGCGGCTGGGGCGCCGATTATAGCAACGCGAACGAGGTGTACATGCGCCGAGACGATAACGGTGCGCCGCTGACGGGACAGAACCGCTGGGAACGCGACGTTGAAGCCCGCTACGTTGTACAGACAGGTTCGTTCAAGGATCTGTCTCTGCGGGTGCGCCAGGCTACCACGCGGGCAACTGCTTTCGAATCCGACCTCGATGAGGTTCGATTCATCGCCGAGTACCCGCTTTCAATCCTGTGAAGCACTACGAGCAACACCACATCTTCGTTTTTTGCTCCCTTGGTTTGAAGATGTGTTTCAGGCGCCCGATGGGCGCCTTTTTTTGGCTGAAGTGCGCCTCCTTGCGCGGCGGGCAAACCAAATGGCCAGCAGATTACACATACGAAGGATGCACCTGCACGGCTTTAACCGCGTTAAAGTTCTTCCCGTTTCCCTAGGCTGATCTTTACGGCCTGCCTTCCATGCTGGGCAAGCCGCGTTAGTCTTGGCCTAGTTGCTACATGAATAATTTTTTGGTTCCGCTTACCGCGCACCTCATTGCTGAGTCATCTGAAAACATGCGCATTCTGGTTGTAGAAGACGAGATTAAAGCTGCGGAATACCTGCAGCAGGGTCTCATCGAGTGTGGTTACACGGTCGATTGCGTAAGTGATGGGCTCGATGGATTCCACCTGGCACTGCAGAACGACTATGACATCGTGCTGCTAGACGTGAATCTGCCAACCATGGACGGGTGGGAGGTGCTCGAACTCATCAGGCGACGTAAGCAGACACGCGTCATCATGCTGACGGCCAATGGCCGCTTAGAGCAAAAGGTCCGCGGCCTGGAGTCGGGCGCCGACGACTATATGGTCAAGCCGTTCCAGTTCCCCGAGCTGCTCGCTCGTATCCGAACATTGTTGCGGCGAGGCGAGGCGGTCGCACTCCCGAGCAATCTGCGTGTAGCCGACCTCGAACTCGACCCGGGCCGGCATCGGGCCTACAGGAGCGGTCAGCGTATTGATCTCACCAGCAAAGAATTTGCGCTACTGCATCTGCTCATGCGCCGGACTGGCGAGGTTCTCACGCGTACCGAAATAACCGCCCTGGTGTGGGACATCAACTTCGACTGCGATACCAATGTGGTGGATGTTGCAATCCGTCGCCTACGGATGAAGGTGGACGAACCCTTTGGCGATCGCCTGATACACACCATTCGCGGTGTCGGCTACGTGCTGGAGGCGCGGCCTTGAAGCCACTCAGCCTCGCATCGCGTCTCGCGCTTCAAATCACATTGACCGGCGCCGTCTTGGTCGCGCTGTTGATTGCACTGAGCTACTGGGTACTTGTGCGCCAACTGGAACTGCGCGCCCAGGAGGAAGTGACGGCCAAGCTCTCGCAGATCGATCATGGACTCCTAGAAGACACCAAAGCCCGTATGGGCCGCTCCTGGCAACACGCACTGAGCGATACGGTACTCGGCCATGACAACCTTTCGATTACCGTCATCGGCGATAGAGCCAAATCCCCCATTTTTAGTATCGGCCGGTTCGCCCATGCGCCGCAGCAGATGGATCTTGTGAACAGAGACGGTGAATACCTAGGCTGGACCACGGAAGACGGCGTGCAGATGCTAACCGGGCGCAAGCAAATACAGGTCCCGGGACTGGCTCCAATGACGCTTTTACTTACGCAAGATCGCAGTGCCGATCAACTGCTAGTGGCTGCATTCCTGCGCTCGGCCTTAGTGACTGTGCCGATGCTGCTGATGTTGATCGGGTTGGCTGGATGGCTAGTTGCTAACAACGGTTTGCGACCGCTTCGCAAGTTTCGGGCCTTGGCGACAAAGGTATCGACGCAGGATCTGTCACCCCGAATCCGCAGCGATCAGCTTCCACTAGAGCTTCAGGAATTGGCGCACAGCCTCAACGTAATGCTTCATCGACTCGATGACGGAGTTCAGCAACTGTCACAATTCTCGGACGATGTGGCCCATGAGTTGAAGACTCCCCTAAATAACCTGATAGGCAAGGCGCAGGTGACATTGGTGCGTGAGCGAAGCAAGGAGCAATATAGGGAAGTGCTCGAATCGTCGGTCGAAGAGCTCGAACGCATGGATCGAATCGTGTCAGACATGCTGTTTCTCGCCCAGGCCAGCCAAGCCACCCCAACGCTGCAACTCGAACGGTTATCCTTGGGAAGCGAGGCGAGGCGCGTATGTGATTATTTCGAAGTCCTTGCTGAAGAAGCGGGAGTCGCAACGACGGTAACGGGCGATGGCATGGTTTTAGGGAATCGGCTCATGGTCCAACGGGCCATTTCCAACCTGCTATCCAATGCGTTGCGGCATTCGACCATCGGCAGCACGGTTGAGCTTGAAATCTTGGACGGGGAGGCGGAAGTCATCACGATGACTGTAACCAATCAAGGTTCGACTATTGAAACGGACCATATCCCACACCTGTTTGACCGCTTTTATCGTGTGGGAGGTATGCAACCTCGTGGGGCAGGCTTGGGGCTAGCTATTGTTCGTTCAGTGATGGCACTCCACAACGGGAACGTTACCGTCGCCAGCAAAGAGGGTCGGACGACGTTCGAACTGACTTTTCCTCGGCACGGCTGATGCGACTACAAGCGGCACGGAGACGTCATCACTACGAATGGACTCGCTCAATTACAGCGACCAGCCGCCAGGGATGCAGGTAAACATTGAGCTGGCGCCATCTCTGTCATGAGCGGCTGTCGGGCTTAGTAGTTATGAGCAAGTTGCTCGATCATCGGCGATAGGTTGGAGGCTCTTGGTTCTAGTGCGCCAACCGCAAAGCTCCACCATACGCATCGAATGTACACAATAGCAGCCTGGTCTGGGATAGCTAAGGGGCCGCTAGGTAGGAGCACAATGCGAGCTTCAGTCCGGCGCCTTAGCTGTCTCAGAAATTTGAACGCGTCACCGAAGAGTTGAACGTTTGCCAGTTCGGCAAGCTTGGATTCGAGACTAGTGGCCCGTACGATAAGTTCGTTTATCAAAGATTTAGGCTCGTGTGCGACGAGCCCGTGATATCGAGCCTGATTGCGAAATTACTAAGAATAGGTAAATGAATTAAACAGACGGACCATTAGCCAATTGGAGCGCCTTAACTATGCGTCGAAATAAGCGGCAGCTCCGGTCACACCCGATTTGGTCGTCAAAGACTGTGCTTCGTCTGGCTTTGGTTGCTTGCAGTGAAGCCGAAGTTTCAGCACCCGCTGAAGGAAGTATGCCGTCACAAGCCTATTTGGAGCAGCGTGCCGAACGTCGAAAACTACCGCTCGTATCATGCCAGTACTATGAGGAAGATGTTTCGGAAACTAGCTGGTCGCCTGGTTTCAGGCGGGGAAACGGCGCAGCCGCCGAGTCGCAAAACGGCACGCTGTAATAACGGCAAAGCCAATCGCTATGATGCGAATGTTCGCAAAACCATTATCGCTTTTTTTTTGGCGAAAATAAGGTCGCATGGCCCGCGACTTGATAGTTGTTCGAACGCTTTTCGCTAGCAGCATTAAGTTGATTAACCTAGTATTAGCGGTGAAATATGGTAAATGCTTTGGCAAGATAAAGTGCGTTACGGTGTTGGCCATCGGGTCGCGTAATGAGACCTCCTTTTCCTCGACCGGCTCTGGCAACGCTAATTTAGTGTGCCAGAGCGGTGAGTTAGGGGTGTTATGCTGCCATACGCTCACATTCCTCAGCGCAGTTCATGCACGCTTTGGCACACTCTTGGCAGTGATCCATTTGATGTTTCGCACATTCCTCACCGCATGCACGGCATATCTTGGCGCAAAGGGCACAGAACTCCTTGGCGTACTCACTTTCGCGGCTCATCAGGGTAGCGGCAAGCGCACAAATGTCTGCGCAGTCACGGTCCAACTCGATGCAGCGGGCCATCATTTTCATGTCGTCCTCGCGCAAGCACGCAGAGGCACACGTTTCGCACACTAGGGCACAGTTCGAACAAGCTTGGATACAGGAAGCGAACATTGAGTTTGTCATTGCGTTCTCCAGGGTTCGATAGTTGTATGTCGTCGGTGCCTACTAGCCGAATACACCCCATAAGCGTATTAGCAGGCACAAAAATACGACAGGCTCCTATCGAACCCGTTTCGACCAACTTCATTACAATGCTGTAAGGTTCGTCCAACCGCACCGGGGATCTATACGGGCGCAATTGGGGGGCGATAAGTCAAACAGATTGCCTGGCCGGCTTCGCAAGTCTGTTCTAGATGATTGAGTGGGTATGGGAAGCTCCCTGTCGCCACGACTGGGAGCTTCCATTGGGAACGGCCGGAGCGAAAGCCGCTTAACTACGTGAGTCACTAGCCTTGCGGCCTAACGTTTGGAAAGGAAGCAATTGCAAAGCCCTCCGGTACCGTTGCGTCGACTAGGCTGGCCTAGGGCCGACCCCCTGCTTGCTGAGCCGCCTTCTAAGAGCCTCGGTCAGAACCGCGTAGGCACGCACATACCGGATGTTAGTGCTCGTGTTGCTTCCCATCTGCGTGCACATGGTTTTTTGAGGGCGATTTGCCATCCGCATCGACACGGTCATTGTCGATGCTGTGCTCTGCCGTCTGGGGCTGATCTGACGCATGATGGTCATCGCTTTCTTCTGCGCCATGATGCCCAGAGCCTGATTGGCCGGTTGCTCCACCTGAGCTGCTAGAGCCATGATGATCCGAGCTGCCGCTGTCGCCTTGATGGTGGTCGTTCGAGGCCATCTCACCATGTTGCTCACCGTGCCCAGCTGGGGTTTCCCCACCACCATGCTGGTGACCACCGCTAGATGCAACGAGCGCTCGATACGCTCTTCCATCTAGGTCAGGAAGCTTCTGCAGAAAAGCCACCATCCCCCAGATGTACGGGTCAGCCATGCTTTTACCCCACGCAGGCATCCCAGTGGCCTTGATGCCATGCTTGATGACCCAAAATGTCTTTGCTGGGTCATCGTATAGCCCTGCTTCAGCCAAGCTGGGTGGAGCGGGATAAAGGCCATTGCTTAGCTCGGTCTCAGCCATGCCTGGCGCCAAGTGACAACCCACACACATCGAGTCGTAGTTCCCCGCCCCGGCGCGGATTTGGTCTTCATCGTCGAGAGATGGCACGACTATGTCTTCGGAGCGAACCTCAATCGAGCGATTGCGAGCAGTTTCCAAGAAAGCGTGCACGGCTCCCGTATGAGGATCATCCGCGGCAACGTTTATTAGTCCCGAGAAAACAACACCGGCCACCACCAACAGGCCTAGTGCGCAGAAGGCAGCGAAGCTAATAATTATTCTTTTCATCTAGGGTCCTTAAAACCAAAGCCTGATGCCAGCAACGAACCGCGCCTCATCTACGTCTTCGCCTTCATCTCTCGCCATATCGGCGGTATTACCGTATGCCCGGCTCCACGTGACGCCGATGTACGGTGCGAACTCACGAACGATTTCGTATCGGAGGCGGAGCCCCACCTCTGTGTTTGCGAGACCAGCGCCTACTCCGCGCGCAGGATCGTCCTTGCCATAGAAATTGAGCTCGGCAGTCGGTTGGAGGATCAGCCGGTTAGTGAGGAGAATGTCGTACTCGCCTTCAAAACGTGCTGCTGTCTGCCCACCTTCACCGACGAAGGCGGTGGCTTCCGCCTCAAAGTTATACAGAGCCATCCCCTGGACGCCTAAAGCCGCCCACGTCTGCGGCGACTCGGGCTTAAAGTCCTGGCGAACACCTGCTACCACATCCCACCAGGGGCTGATGGCACGCCCGTAGAGCGCCTGAATTTCCGCATCTTCAGTAACGCCATTCGTTCGCTCACCTTCCGAGCGAAACCAGAACCGATTGATATCGCCACCAACCCAGGCAGTAGCTTCCCAACTGAGGGTGCTACCTTCATTTGCGTTCTGGTACTCAAGTTGATCTAGCAGAAGGAACCAGGCCAGATACTTGTCATGGACTGTATGACCTTGAAGACCAGGGAAAGCCGCTTCTCTATCCGCATCGGTCAATACTGGAATGAACGAGGGATGAACCATGCCGGGCATTTCGAGCGTATCGTCATGCTTCATTTGGCCATGGTTCATCGTGCTATGGTCCATCGCACCATGACCCATCGCAGAATGGTCCGTTTGCCCACCGGAGCCATGATTCTTAGCTGCGGGCTTCGCTGAAGATGCAGGGGCTTGA
>DPSI01000528.1:5287-5571 GCA_003527165.1 Pseudomonas sp. | reverse complement strand
ATGGCCTTCATGTTCGAAACCGGCCAGGTGCTTCGCCCCACACGCCAGGCGCTGGAAAGCCCGCAACTGCAGAGCGACTACGACAGCTGCTGGGCCGGCCTGGCCAAGACCTTCGACAAGAACGAGAAATGATATGACCGAACAGACAGAACTTCGCAGCTGGGTCGAGTCGGCTAACGGCCATTCGGACTTTTCCCTCGCCAACCTGCCGCTGGGCGTGTTCAGTCGTGATGGCGGCGAGCCGCGCGGTGGCATCGCCATTGGTGATTTCATCTTCGACCTGC
>DPSI01000528.1:0-5148 GCA_003527165.1 Pseudomonas sp. | reverse complement strand
GGATTTCATCTTCGACCTGGGCGCCGCCTGTGACGCCGGCCTGTTCGAAGGCCAGGCACTGGACGCGGCGAAAGCGGCCAGCGGCAGCAGCCTCAACGCCTTCTTCGCCCTCGGCGCAGCGCCCCGCAAGGCACTGCGCGGCGCGCTGCAGGAGCTGCTCGGCGAGGGCTGTGCTCGGCATGAACGCCTGCGGAGCATGGGTGAGTCGCTGCTGCAGCCGATGGATCGCTGCCAGATGCATGTGCCGGCCAACGTAGGCGACTACACCGATTTCTACGTCGGTATTCATCACGCCAACAATGTCGGCAAGCTGTTCCGCCCGGACAACCCTTTGCTGCCGAACTACAAATACGTGCCCATCGGCTACCACGGCCGGGCTTCGACCATCGATGTGTCCGGTGCGACCGTGAAGCGCCCCAATGGCCAGACCCTGCCACCAGGTGCCACCGAGCCGAGCTTCGGCCCTAGCAAGCGGCTGGACCTTGAGCTGGAACTGGGCATCTGGATCGGTCAGGGCAACGCGCGCGGCGAGGCGATTCCGATCGGCGAGGCAAGCAGCCACGTCGCGGGCTTCTGCCTGCTCAACGACTGGTCCGCGCGTGATCTGCAGGCCTGGGAATACCAGCCGCTGGGCCCGTTTCTGTCCAAGAGCTTCGCCACCAGCGTGTCGCCCTGGGTGGTGACGCCGGAAGCACTGGAGCCGTTCCGCTGCGTACAGCCAGCGCGGCCCGAAGGCGATCCACAACCGTTGCCGTATCTGTACGATGAACACGATCAGCAACAGGGCGCGTTGGATATCGAGCTGGAGGTACTGCTGCTGACCGAGGCCATGCGCGACAAGGGCTTGCCAGCGCAGCGCATCACCGTGAGCAGCACCCGGAACATGTACTGGACCGTGGCGCAGATGGTCGCGCATCACAGCGTCAACGGTTGCAGCCTGCAGCCGGGCGATCTGTTCGGTTCGGGCACCTTGTCCGGTGAGAGCAAGGACAGTTGCGGCAGCCTGCTGGAGATTACTCAGGGTGGTAAGCAGTCGCTGGAATTGCCCAGCGGCGAAACCCGCACCTTCCTCGAAGATGGCGATGAGATCATTCTCAGGGCGCGATGCCGACGTGAGGGTTATGCGTCGATCGGTTTTGGCGAATGCCGCGGCCGCGTGATGCCGGCGTCGCGTTAAGCGCTATTTTGCAAAGGGCCGTAGAGCGCTCCGCCTGTAGGGGGCCGAATTCATTCGGCCGCGGACGAGAAGGCCGAACAAGTTCGGCCCTACGGCTTCACCCTATTCGGCCGGGTCGGGTTCTGTTTCTGTAGGGCCGAATTCATTCGGCCGTGGATGCGATGACCGAACAAGTTCAGCCCAACGGTCTCATCCAGTTCGGCCGGGTCGGTTCTGTTTCTGTAGGGCCGAATTCATTCGGCCGCGGAGCTGCGAAGGCTGAACAGGTTCAGCCCCACGGTTTCTTTTCGGTGTTCGATGCGGTGGGTGGCACCGGGCCGGTTGCTGCTCTGCGCATCTGCTCGGCCAGGGCGGCGGAGAATTGCTGCGCGGCGGACCAGCGCAGGTGCACCGCATCGACAAACGAGGACGCGGGTGTGCTCCAGTCCTTGTCAGCGTTCCAGTAGGTTCCTCCGGTGGCGCTCAGGCTATCCAGAATGTGCTTGTCGAAGTCAGCGAGAAAGGTGCCGTCCGGGTCGTATTTTTCCTTCCACTGCGGGTGCAGGGGGGTGGAAACGACCATCAATTGGCGGCCCTCTCGCTCCAGGCGCTCGCTCATTTCGCGCAGTGCCTCGAAGCAGTTGCGGTCCAGCGGATCCGGGCGGCCATACATCAACTCACGGGTATTACTGGTTTCCAGCGGACCGTCTCCGAAACGGTTGAATACCAGCGGATCCCATTCGATTTTTCCGGCGCGCTGAGCTTTGACCGTGAGCGCATTGCGCGCTAACGATTTCGGCGAGAAGTAGCGCATGTAGTAGTTCCAGCGCGATGCATCCTGGTAGACATAGGGGTCGACATGCTCGCGGTTGAAGACAGCCGTTGGTACTTTCCAACAGCCAGCGAAATCCTGTGGATCAGCGATCATCACGACGCTGCGGATGCTCGGTTCACGGTCGAGCAGCCAATGCCCTACGTAGGTGGCCTGGTTGGCGAACAGGCCACAAAAAGCGCCGTTCATGGGCCGTACTTCCGGCAGCGCTTGAGCGAGCACATTGCCGTCCACGTGCCGCCAGGCCACGGAAGATCCAATTACCAGCAGGTTGGGGGATTGGATCGGGTTGTCGCGCATGAAGCTGAGTTTCTCGTCGACGCACAGGTTGTTGGAAAACGCGGGCGGCGGCAGGTTACCGGTTCGGTCCAGGCCCAACAGCGCCAGACAGAACAGCGTCAGCGCACCGAACAGACCGGCAAACAAGGACAGCAGATACCGCGAACGCACCTGGCCCGGCACGCTGGCCGCATTTGCCTTTCCGCTTTCGGTGGCGCTCCCGTCCCTGGGAAATTCAGCGGTATGGGCCATGGCTATTTTCCTTCGAGTTTGGCGCTGATGACTTGGGCGAAGTGGCCGACATTGCGCAGCGATTCCAGCTCCGCCGTCCGGAATTTGATGCCGAAGCGCTGTTCGGCGGCGACCGTGAGCATCACGTGGGCTTGGCTGTCCCAGCCTTCGATGTCGTTGGCGGTCATTTCCGGCGAGAGCACGATGCTGTCGTCATCGAACACGTCATGGAAAACCGGGGTGAGTGCCTTGAGTACTTCTGCTTCGGTCATGCCTTTACCTCGATGAAATGGCGGGGCGTACGGGTGGATGTAAGTTCGTAGCGCCAGAAGGTCGCCTCGCTGGCGGTATCGGCAGGGGCCGGGTGCTGGACGAAGCCCAGCCGGGCAAAAAGCTCCGCGACCATGCCGTTGCGTTCGGTGGGGCGATACTCGCCGATCAGCGCGCGGTAGCCGGCCGCAAGAGCGGCGTCCGCGAGCACGTCGAAGACTGCTTCCTCGACCTGGCGACCGAGCACGCGGCAGCTCATCAGCCAGCTGTCGATCAGCAGTTCGTCGTCCGCGACCGCCGCGTCCGGCCGGGCCAGCACTACGCTGATCAGGCCGTTGTCGCCGAACTTGTCGGCTAGACGGATTGCCAGCGCCACCGAGCGCGGATCATTGGCGATGCGTTCGACCTCCGCCTCGCTGTAGCGGCGCGTGGTGAGGTTAAACTGGTTGGTCTTGTTGATAAGCTGGGTGCTGCGGGCGAGTTCGGCGGCGCCGATCGGCGTTGCGGTGAGTACCATCTCAAGGCCGCGCAGATAGCCTTCCATGTCGGTGGCCTGGCTCATGGCCGCCTTGCGCTCGGCATTCAGCGCATAGTTTCGCCCGCGCGTGGCGTCATCCGAAGTGAAAGACACGGCTTCGAAGTAACCGGCGGCCGCGACGCGAGCGGGGTAGTCGGCCACGTCGTCCGGCAGTTCCGGCACCGCGACTTCCGGCAATTCGCGACGCACGATGTCGCGCTCGGCCGGGTTGTCGTCGACGAAGACCAGGCTGTCCAGGCCGATGTCCAGCATCGAGGCGATGCGCCGCAGGTTGCCGGCCTTGTCTTCCCAGTTAGCGACGAAGGCGGCGATGTCGCTGCGCTTGAGCGCCATTTCCGAGTGATTGAACGCCGCCTCGGCGACGCTCAGGTCGTTCTTGCTGCATACCGCGAGAATGACGCCGCGGCGCGCCAGTAGCGCCGCGTAGCGTTGAAAGGCGAGGAAGGCTTCGCCACTGGGTGAGCCCTGGCCGAGGTGGATCCCGTCGACGCCGTCGTCACCGACCACGCCACCCCACAGGGTGTTGTCCAGGTCCAGCACCAGGCATTTGCGCGACAGGCCGATGCTCGCCGCCGCGATACGTGCCAAGTGATCGCCGTACAACGGCGCCAGATTGGGGCTGACCAACTGCTTGGCCTGATGCCAGCGCAGCGGTTCGGCCAGACCATCTCCGTAACTGCCGCGTGCGGCTTCCCAGGCGAGGTCCATCAGCAGCACGCCGTCTTCACGGGCGGCAGCGCGTATGGTGGCATTCAAGCGATCAATCACGGCATAGGGCGCGGCTGGTACCAGCGCTTCAAAGGAGCCAAAGACCGGCGGGTCGGCCGGTACCAGCGTCTGCTGCACGACTTGCGCGGCGAAACGCTCACGGGCACGCCGCCAGAGCAGACGCAGTTCGTCGACCCGTTCGGCCACCGCTGCATCGACTTCCGCCTGTGAGGCCTCCAGCGGCAACTGCAACGGTGCGTCGCGGGCATCCAGCGCCAGTACCAGCAGTTGCGGGGCGAAGGCGGCGAGTTCCGCATCGTCCATCAACAAGGCCTGTCGGTACATGCCATAGGGCGCGACATGGATCGATAACGCCAGCCGGCGCTGCAGTCCCGCGACCCGAATGGCCGGCACCAGATGATCCACGGTATGCGAGGAGAGCAGGGCGATGCGCAGCGGCCGCAATCCCGATGCGGACGCCTCTGCGCTGACCTCGGCGCGCAGGCCTTCGCTGGCCAGGCGGTCCAGGCGTGTCGTCTGGGTGAAGTCGCGACGGTAGCCGGCCAACCGCGCTGCTTCGGCGAGGCGGCCGATCGGGTCGGGTTCGCGCTTGGCCTCGCCGATAGCCGCGCTGAGGTCGGAATGCCGGGGTAGCCAGAGAAGCTGATCCATTAGCTGCTAACTCCTTGTGGGTCAGAACTGGAAGTAGAGAAACTCGGTAGGGGCCGCGGAAAACGCCACGGCCAGCGCGAAGAAACCCAGCACGCCGACGGCTACGCCGATCGCCGGCGTTGGGCTCCAGAAAACGATCGGAAACCAGCGCAGCAGCCAGTTTTCGTGCGGCTGCGCATCCAGGGCGGTACGAAAGCGCGCCATCCATTGCTGTACGTTGGGCATCAGCCAGACGAAGGCGAGCAGCAGCCCGAGGGTGAGGAAATCGGACTTGTCGAATTTGGTGGTCTGCTCGCTCAGACCGGCCATCCCCGACAGCATCGCCATCGCCGCCGGAACGCTATCGGCGCGGAAGAACACCATCGCTACCACCACACAGAGGAAGGTGAGCAGGACGGCGCCGGCGTGGTGCCAGAGCTTGTCGCTGTCGAGCGGCAGACCTTGACGGGCCTTGTAGGCACG
>DPSI01000099.1:7387-7777 GCA_003527165.1 Pseudomonas sp. | reverse complement strand
CCAGCTATGGGTGATACCCATCAGGCTGGAGTAGAGAAACAGCGCGCGAGCCTGCGACTCCACGGCCGTTTCGCCGCCCGGCCCAGCGGCTTCTATCAGCTGCTGCAGCAATTGCACGATGTTGCGCGTCAGCTTGCGCTCGCGCTTGAGCGTATCGGCCATCTGTTCGGTGAGTTCGGTCTTGTTCAGCAGAATCTCGAACGACTGCCGGTGCCAGCGGTTTTCCAGCAGCAGGCGAAACCATTCGCCGATGAAGTGCTCGATCGCCGCCAGCGGCTGTTCCGCCATGCACCGGCTTTGCTCGATCAGCTGTTCCAGCGGCTCTTGGGAAAAGCCCAGCACCGCCTGGTACAACTCGTCCTTGTTCTTGAAGTGCCAATAGATAGGCCC
>DPSI01000099.1:2846-7294 GCA_003527165.1 Pseudomonas sp. | reverse complement strand
GTCCAGCCACAGTTCGGCGTCCGCCTTCTGGGCCTTGTCGGCATAGGGACCGACCGTCAGCCGCTGCATCCGCGCGGGCCAGCGCACGGCCTTCAGCCCCTCAGCGATGGCCGCTTCCGGCAGATCCAGCTCCAGCGCGGCGGCGATGATCTTCAGGCGTGTCTGCTCGGCGTCTTCTTTGGTACGGCGCATGAATTCTTGAACTTGGTTGAGAGGGATAGGGCGCTGTCTTGGCTTCAGGCTTCAGGCTTCAGGCGAACAGCCAGGCCAGCCGCACCAATCCGCCTGCAGCCTCAGCCTGCAGACTTAAAGCTTTCCGTCCGCCGCCATCTGCATATAAGTGGTATCGAAGCGAAGTTTGACGTTCGCATCCGAGCCCAGCAACTTGTCGCCCGGCATGGCGATGCCGATGAAGTCCACCGAGTCGGCGCCATCGCCCAGCAGGCCGTGATCGAAGGAGAACTGGCGAACACTGTCCATGGCCTGGTACGCCTCGTCGCTTTCAATGAATGCCAGCGAGTCGGCAGGCGTCCAGAACATCTTCATGCCTTTGAGCTGGCTTTCGTAGCCGGCCTGGTCGGTGCCTGAAGCCTGACCAAGGGCCGCGCGCGCTTTGGCGCCTTCCTCGGTGTCGCTTTCGAGGATCGCCATCACTTCATACCAGGCGCCGACGAGGGCTTTGCCAAAATCAGGGTTGTCCGCCAGGGTTTCGCTGTTGACGATGGTCAGGTCCTTGATGTGGCCAGGGATCTGGCTGGAGTCGAAGGTTTTGTGCGCACCGGGCATGGCGGCGACTTCGTCCAGCAACGGATTCCAAGTCACGACGTTGCGCACGTCATCAGTGCTGAAGGCCGCGACCAGATCGGCGTCGGAGGTGTTCACCACCTGGACGTCCCGTTCGCTCATGCCCACGCTGTCCAGCGCCTGTGCCAGCAGATAGTGGGAGACCGAAAGTTCGAGCAGATGGATCTGCTGGCCCTTGAGGCTCTTCAGGTCCGCGCTGTCCTTCATTACCATGCCGTCGTTGCCGTTGGAGTAGTCGCCGACGATCAAGGCGGTGGTGTCGACGCCGCCAGCGGCCGGAATCGAGAGCGCGTCCATGCTGGTGGCGACCACGCCGTCGAACTGGCCCGCGGTGTACTGGTTGATGGATTCGACATAGTCGTTGATCTGGGTGATGTTCACTTCGATGCCGTACTTGTCGGCCCACTTCTTCATGATTCCCGACTCGTCGGCATACTGCCACGGCATCCAGCCGGCGTAGATGGTCCAGGCGATATCGAAGCTTTTCTTCTCTTCGGCCTGGGCGGCGAAGGGCGATAGGCTGGCGAAAAGCACGGCGCCAGCGCAGAGCAGGCGCTTGAGGGTGTTGGCTTGCATGGTGAATCTCCTTTTCATCAATCAGAAGAATTTCAGGTAGCGTTGGATTTCCCAGTCCGAAACATGGGTGTGGTAAGCGTTCCACTCGTCGCGCTTGTAGTCGACGAAAGCCTCATACATGGCATCGCCAAAGACCTGGCGGGACAGCGGATCGGCTTCGAAGGCGTCGATGGCTTCGGAAAGCGTGCGCGGCAGGGTTTCGATGCCCATCGCGGCGACGTCTTTCTCGCTGTAGTCGTACATGTTCTCGCGGTGTGGCTGGCCCGGTTCGAGCTTGTCGCGAATGCCTTCCAGGCCCGCGGCTAGAATCATCGCCGCGCCGAGATAGGGGTTGCTGCCGATGTCCGCTGCGCGGCATTCCACCCGCGCCCCCTGGGACGGGATGCGCAGCATGTTGGTGCGGTTGTTGTTGCCATAGCAGACGAACACGGGCGCCCAGGTCGAACCGGACATGGCGCCTTTGCGGATCAGCCGCTTGTAGCTGTTCACGGTGGGCGCGATCACTGCGCAGATAGCCTTGGCATGCTTCAGCACGCCAGCGATGAAATGATAAGCGAGCGGCGTGACGCCACAGCCGTGGGGATCTGCGCCATCGACCTCGAATAGGTTCTTACCCGTCGCCAGGTCCGCCAGGGACATGTTGTAGTGCGCGCCGCTGCCGGTGCGCTGTGCCGAGGGCTTGGGCATGAAGGTGGCGAAGGCGCCGTGCTTGCGGGCGATCTCGTTGGCCATCATGCGGAAGAACACGAAACGGTCGGCCATGGTCAGCGCGTCGGCGTACTTGAAGTCGGTCTCGAACTGGCCGTTGGCGTCCTCGTGGTCGAAGGAGTAGACACCCCAGCCCATCTCGTTCATGGCCTCGACCAGCTCGTCGATCACCGGCAGATTGTCCATCAACAGGCGCGGGTCGTAGCAGGGCTTGGCCGCGGTGTCGCGATCGCTGAGCGGGGCGAAGCCGCCGTTCGGCGTGTCCTTGTAGAGGAAGAATTCGGTTTCGATCCCCAAGTTGAAGCTGTAACCCATCTGTGCGGCGGCTTCGGTCTGGCGCTTGAGGATGCCGCGCGAGCAGGCCTCGAAGGGCTTGCCGTCGAGATACAGATCGCTGGCGAACCAGGCCAGGCTGCGATTCCAGCTGCACTGGGTGGCGCTGGCCGGATCGGGCATGGCGGCGACTTCGTTATCGCTGATCTGCTGCGGCACGCCATCCAGCGCGGCGCCGGTGTACAGCTCGGAACCGCGGAGCATCTGGCCCAGGTGGGCCAGCGGCACGAACTTGCCTTTGATCACGCCGTGCAGGTCCACGTAGCTGGCCATGGCGTACTTGACGCCCTGGTCCTGCAGGTTCTGTTTGAGTTCGTCGATCTGGGAAAGCGGGAAGGTCGTCATGGTGGGAAATCCCTTGCTGAATTCGGGCCAGCGTCACGCGCTGTGGCACGAATCCTTCATCCAATATACATGCCAGTGTGTATAGTTCCGGCGCCAGAGCGCCGGCCGAGGACACCCGCCAACGATGCTCAGGAGATATGTAAGTGATTGATATGCGTAAGGAACAAATATTTCTTGAGCTGGGCGACCTGCCGCTCGAAAGTGGTCAAGTGCTGCGTCTGGCGCAGCTTTGCTATCAGATCGTGGGCACACCGAATGCACCGCGGGACAACATTGTGCTGATTCCGAGCTACTACGGCGGCTCGCATTGGGGCAGCCTGCCCTTGCTTGGTGCAGACAGTCCTCTGGCAAGCGGCGAGTATTGCGTAGTGCTCACCAACCTGTTCGGCGCCGGCTGGTCCAGCTCCCCCAGCAACGCGGTCGAAGGGCAGGGCGGCGCGGACTTCCCACGGATCAGCCTGGCGGACAACGTGCGAGCGCAGAAAATATTGCTCGACCGGCTGTTTGGCGACTGGCAGCTGCGGCTGGTTACCGGCTGGTCCATGGGCGGAATGCAGACTCTGTACTGGGCATTGCTGTTTCCGGAAAAGGTGCAACGCATCCTGCCGTTCTGTTGCACGGCCCGCTGCTGGCCACACAATCAAGTGTTTCTCGAAGGCGTCAAGGCAGCGCTATGTGCCGATTCGGCCTGGCAGGGCGGACGCTATGCCGAGCCCCCCGAGCGCGGCCTGCGTGCCTTCGGCCGCGCCTATGCCGGCTGGGCCTATTCCCAGACATTCTTTCGCAACGAACTATGGCGAGAGCTGGGCTTCGACAGCCTCGACGCCTTGCTCGATTATTGGGAAGAGGACCATCTGGAGCAGGACGCCAACGACTTGCTCTGTGTACTCGGCACCTGGCAATCGGCCGATCCTTCAACGCTGCCCGGCTTTGAGGGCCTGGACGCGGCACTGTCCGGCTTGGTGGCGCGAGCGATCATCATGCCCAGCAGCAGCGATCTGTATTTCACAGTTGAAGACGCGCGCCATGAAGCGGCGCTGATGCCCAACGCCGAGCTTCGCGTGTTGGAATCGGACTGGGGCCATTGCGCCGGCGGGCCGGGGCGCAGTCCCCAAGCCATGGCGCAGGTATTCGCGGCCATGCGTGACCTGCTTGCATCTTGATGATGCGCAATCGATCCGGTTGACGCACTCGGGCTTCAAATCAGTGCGCCTTTTTCCAGACCTTTCCGCTGCGGGCGCCCTTGGTCCGCGCGGAAGTTGTGGCACGGTTCTCGCTAATAGCTAATTGCCAGCACTGCTAGGTGCTGCGCCTTTCCACCGCATTGGCGGCACTCTTCCCAGCACGGGACGCGTATGCAGAAAGACTCGATCGATATTCTATGGGTAGTGCTCTGTGCCGGCCTGGTGTTCAACATGCAGATCGGCTTTCTATGTCTGGAAGCGGGCTTGACGCGTAGCAAGAACGCGATAAACGTCGCTACCAAGAATATGGCCGACCTGTGCATCGCCTTGCTGTTGTACTGGTCGTTCGGCTTTGCCCTGATGTTCGGCGCTAGCCACGGCGGGGTGATGGGGTCGGGGTTGTTTATGCTCGATTTCGCCATCGATGACAGCTGGCCCCTGGCATTCTTCCTGTTCCAGGCCATGTTCTGCACCACGGCCGCGACCATCGTTTCCGGC
>DPSI01000099.1:1718-2662 GCA_003527165.1 Pseudomonas sp. | reverse complement strand
ACTGATCGTCGCCGCCCTCTCGGCCGGGCTGATCTATCCACTGTTTGGCCACTGGGCATGGGGTGGTGCCTTGCGTGAAGGTCAGGGTTGGCTGGCACAGCATGGCTTCGTCGATTTCGCCGGCTCGACCGTGGTGCACGGGGTCGGTGGCTGGATCGCGCTGGCGACGGTCATGGTCATCGGACCGCGCGCGGGGCGCTTCGATACCAAATGGCTCCGGCAGAATATGCCGGGCTCGAACCTGCCGCTGGCGATGCTCGGCAGCTTGCTGCTGCTGTTTGGCTGGTTCGGTTTCAATGGCGGCAGCACCCTGACCTTCGATGCGAGGGTGCCGGGGATCATCGTCAACACTGTCGTGGCGGGTATGGCCGGCATCGCCGTGGCAATGCTGCTGTCTTCGTGGCGCTACGGCTATATCGAGCCGGTGGCGCTGCTGAACGGCATGCTGGCTGGACTGGTTGCCATCACTGCAAGTGCGCACGCGGTGAATATCGCGGATTCGTTGCTGATCGGTGCAGGCGGCGGACTGGCCATGTGGCTCGCGGATCGGCTGTTGGTGCGCTGCGCCATCGATGACGCCGTGGGAGCGGTGCCGGTCCACTTGGCGGCGGGGCTGTGGGGCACCGTTGCGGTTGCCCTGTTCGGTGATCCGGCATTGCTCGGCACGGGCCTTGGCCGTTTCGACCAGCTGATGGTTCAGCTGGAGGGCGTACTGGTGTGTGCGGTCTGGTCATTCGGCGTGACCTACCTGTTGTTGCGGTTGATCAATCGCTACTACCCGATGCGGGTCGACCCCGACGAGGAGCGCATCGGCCTGAATGTCAGTGAGCATGGCGCACGGACCGAGCTGATCGAACTGCTCGATGCCATGGCCGAGCACTAGCGCCAAGGCCAGTTCGAGCGCGAGGTGGAGGTCGAGCCTTTCACCGAGGTGGGACAGATCG
>DPSI01000099.1:0-1518 GCA_003527165.1 Pseudomonas sp. | reverse complement strand
TCACCGAGGTGGGACAGATCGCCGAGCAATACAACAAGGTGATTCGCGCCTTGCAGCACGCCGTGGCGAAGACGCAAAGCATCGTGCGGGACATTCGCGACGGCATCGTCACCTATAGCCGCGACGGTGTGCTGACTAGCTGCAATCCCGGCGCGGAGCGACTGTTCGGCTTGCCGGCCGAGCAGATCGTCGGGCAACCCTTTCAGCGCTTCGTCGTTGGGGGAAGCGGCTCGCTACTGCCTGAGGTCGGGGGCGAGATGAAAGCCGAGATGATGCTCCACGGCCGAGGCGGTGAGGCGTTCGCCGCTGAACTGACCGCAAGCCAGGGTGGAACCGCCGAAGACACATTCGTTTGCATGGTGCGTGACGTCACCGAGCGGCGCCGAGTGGAAGAACAGCTGTTCGCCGAAAAAATGCTTGCTCAGGTCACCCTTGCTTCCATCGGCGATGGCGTGATCACCACTGACAGGGCGGGGCAGGTGCGTTACCTCAATCCCAGCGCTGAAAAGCTCACCGGCTGGCGACAGACCGACGCGCAGGGACTGATGCTGGAAGAGGTGTATCGGCTGTTCGACGAAACCACTGGCGCGCCGTTGGCGAACGCCACCGGCCTTGCGGTCCGGCGCCGAAGCGACTGTCAGGAGCGTGCCGAGCGGGCACCGGGAATCCTCTATCTGCGCGATGGTTCCCAGGTGGTGGTGCAGGACGCAGTCGCCCCCATTCGCGATGCAAACGGCCTGGTCATCGGCACCGTACTGACCTTCCGGGACGTCACGGTCACTCGCCAACTGGCGCGCAAGCTGACGTTCCAGGCCAACCACGACAACCTCACCGGGCTGGTGAATCGCTCGGCATTCGAGCGTCGGATCGAGGCGCTGCTTCGCGACTTTTCCGGTGGTGAGCATGTGCTGTGCTACATGGACCTGGACCAGTTCAAGGTTGTCAATGACACCTGCGGCCATGCGGCCGGCGATGAGTTGCTGCGACAGTTGGGCCAGTTGCTCAAGGGACGCATGCGTGGCAGCGACGTGCTCGCACGCCTGGGTGGTGACGAGTTCGGCATTCTTTTCATCGACTGTCCGCTGAATCAGGCGGTGCTGATTGCCGAAGGCATACGCCACGCGGTCGACGAGTTTCGCTTCAACTGGGAAGGCAAGAGCTTTGCCGTCGGCGCCAGCATCGGCCTGGTCGGTATCGATGAGCATGCGAAGACGCTCGGGCCTTTGCTCGGAGCCGCCGACAGCGCCTGTTACGCGGCCAAGGACGGCGGGCGCAACCGGGTACACGTCTATCAGGCCGACGATCAACGACTGATGGAGCGGCGCGGCGAGATGCAATGGACACATCGACTGCGTCAGGCGCTGGACGGCGACCACCTGCGTCTGTTCGTGCAGCCCATCGTTCCCGCGTCAGGCGATGACGGCTTGCAGCGCTATGAGGTCCTGGTGCGTATGCAGGGTGAGGATGGCAGCGTGATCCCGCCGGGCGCCTTTATGCCGGCTGCCGAGCGCTATGATC
>DPSI01000045.1 GCA_003527165.1 Pseudomonas sp. | reverse complement strand
GCAGGCCTGATGGTCGGTATCCCGGCATTGTTCTTTCACCGTTTCCTGCTGCGCCGCGTCGAAGAGCTGGTGGTCGGAATGGAACAGGAAGCGATCAAGCTGGTCGAGGTCGTACAGGGTGACCGTGACGTCGATCTGGGTGAGGGTAAGGCGTGAAGTTTCGACGTAAGGCGCGGGAAAACGTCGACATCGGCCTGGCCCCGCTGATCGATGTGGTGTTCATCCTGTTGCTGTTCTTTGTGGTTACTACAACTTTTACCCGTGAAACCCAGCTCAAGGTAGATCTGCCAGAAGCGGCCAGCGGCACACCACCGCAGGACGCCGAGAAAAAGCAATTGGAAGTAGTCATCGATGTCGACGGCAGCTTCACCCTCAATGGCAAGGCGTTGATCAAGCATGACCTGAGCACGTTGATGGCCGCGCTCAGCAAGGAGTCTGGCGGTGACACCGGCCTGCCGATGATCATTAGTGCCGACGGTAAAACACCGCATCAGGCCGTCATCACCGCAATGGACGCGGCTGGGAAGCTGGGCTTCGCGCAGCTGCGTATTACCACCGTCGAGGCCCAGCCGGAGCCCTGATGTCTTTCGCCGATCGTCTGCAACGAGCCTGGTACGAAGGGCACCCAGCCCTGACCTTGCTCGCCCCGCTGGAGGCACTCTACCGGCGCGTGGTCATTGCCAGGCGAAACAAATTCGTCAGCGGTGCCGCCGGTTGTTATCGCGCTCCGGTACCTGTGGTGGTAGTGGGCAATATCACTGTTGGCGGAACCGGCAAGACCCCGTTGATCCTCTGGCTCATCGAGCACTGTCGCCGGCGCGGCTTGAAAGTGGGCGTGGTCAGCCGTGGCTACGGCGCCACGCCACCGTCGCACCCTTGGCGAGTAATGCCCGCACACTCGGCGGTCGAAGCCGGCGACGAGCCGCTATTGATCGCGCAGCGGACGGGCGTACCGGTCATGATCGACCCGGATCGATCCCGCGCCGTTCGCGAGCTGCTCGAGCAGGAGCCGCTCGACCTCATCCTCTCCGACGATGGGCTGCAGCATTACCGGCTGGCTCGCGATCTGGAACTGGTACTCATCGATGCTGCGCGCGGCCTGGGCAACCGTCGCTGTCTACCCGCCGGTCCGTTGCGTGAACCGCTCAAGCGGCTGGAATCAGTCGACGCGGTACTTTTCAATGGCGCGCTGGCCGATAACTCCTCGGGTTTCGCCTTCGCTTTGCAACCGTCGCGATTGATAGAGCTCGCCAGCGGACAGGCCTGGCCGCTCGACCATTTCCCGCCAGGCCAGCCACTGCACGCGGTCGCCGGGATCGGTAATCCACAGCGTTTCTTCACTACGCTCGAGGCGCTACACTGGCGGCCGATTCCGCACCCCTTCGCCGATCACGCCCGCTATAGCCTGGAGCAACTGAGTTTCAGCCCCGAGCTACCCCTGGTGATGACCGAGAAGGATGCGGTCAAATGCCGGGCATTCGCGCTGCCGGGCTGGTGCTATCTGCAGGTGCAGGCCGAGCCATCGGCGGCGTTCGTGACCTGGTTCGATGCCCAGCTGGACCGATTGCTGCCCGAACACCCCTAAGCCGCTCGATCTGCCAGGTGCGGTCGGCTGCATCCAAGGACTGCGCATGGATACCAAACTGCTCGATATTCTCGCCTGCCCGCTCTGCAAGGGCCCGCTGAAGCTGACCGATGACAAGTCCGAATTGATCTGCAAGGCCGACGGCATGGCCTTTCCGGTGCGAGACGGCATCCCGGTGATGCTGGAGAGCGAAGCCCGCACCCTTGACGTGGACGAGCGTCTGGAAAAATGACCAACGCTTATACCGTCGTGATCCCGGCGCGTTACGCGTCCACCCGTCTTCCCGGCAAGCCCCTGCAGGACATCGCCGGCAAGCCGATGATTCGCCACGTCTGGGAACAGGCCTGCAGGAGCGGTGCACAGCGGGTGGTAGTCGCCACTGACGATCCCCGCATCCTCGACGTTTGCGCAGGGTTCGGCGCCGAAGCGCTGCTTACACGGGTCGAGCATGACTCTGGCACCGATCGCCTTGCCGAGGTCGCGGATAAGCTGGGTCTCGCGGCCGACGAAATCGTTGTGAACGTTCAGGGCGACGAGCCATTGATCCCGCCATCGGTGATTGATCAGGTGGCGGGCAATCTGGCCGCTCATCCGGAAGCGGCGATCGCAACCCTCGCGGAACCGCTGGTTGAGGCGCAGTCGCTATTCAATCCGAACGTGGTCAAGGTGCTCAGCGATATCGATGGCTTGGCGCTGACCTTCAGTCGCGCGCCGCTGCCATGGGCACGGGATAAATTCGCCCGTGATCGGGATGCGCTTCCGCCCGGTGTTCCGTACCGTCGACATATCGGAATCTATGCTTACAGAGCGGGGTTCTTGGCCGACTTCGTTGCGTGGGGCCCTTGCTGGCTGGAGAGTACCGAATGCCTCGAGCAGCTGCGCGCGCTCTGGCACGGCAAGCGCATTCACGTAGCCGATGCGGTCGAGGCACCTCCGGCCGGAGTCGACACGGTCGAGGATCTCGAGCGCGTCCGCAAGCTGCTCGGGGCCTGATAGTGAAGGTTCTGTTCGTTTGCATGGGCAACATCTGTCGGTCACCCACCGCTGAATCCGTTTTTCGCAAGTACGTGCAGAACGCTCGGCTGGACAGCCGGATCACCATCGATTCGGCCGGAACCGGTGACTGGCATGTCGGCAAGGCGCCGGATCAGCGGCCCTGCCAGGCGGCGGCCAGACGAGGCTATGAACTCAGTGCACTCAGAGCACGTCAGGTGGTGGTGGACGACTTCCAGCGCTTCGATCTGGTACTGGCGATGGATCATGACAACCTGGAGCGATTGCGGACATTGCGTCCGTCCGACTTCGACGGGGAGCTCGATCTGTTCCTGCGCCGATACAACCTGGGCGAAGACGTTGTGCCTGATCCGTATTTTGGCGGCAAGGACGGCTTCGAGCAGGTGCTTGATCTGGTCGAACGAGGCGCTGCGGCCCTGCTCAACGACATCAGGGGGCGCCTGTGACCCTGCTCATCGAGAAGAATCGCTCGCTCAAGGCGTTCAATACTTTCGCCGTCGAAGCATGCGCGACGCGCTTCGCTGAGGCGCATGACGAACAGATCGGAAG
>DPSI01000243.1 GCA_003527165.1 Pseudomonas sp. | reverse complement strand
ACAGCCTCGGTGTCGAAGCCCGCGAAGTGCGCGAGATGGAAAGCCGTCTTACCGGACACGACATGGCGTTCGATCCGTCAGCCGATGCCGACGACGATAGCGCCTACCAGTCGCCTGCGCATTACCTTGAAGATCACCGTTACGATCCGGCGCGGCAGCTCGAAGATGCTGACTGGAGCGACAGCTCCAATTCCAGCCTGCACGAGGCGCTGGATACGCTGGACGAGCGTAGCCGGGACATCCTCCAGCAGCGTTGGTTGAGTGACAACAAGGCGACCCTGCATGATCTCGCCGCCAAATACGGGGTGTCGGCAGAGCGGATTCGACAGCTTGAAAAGAACGCGATGAACAAGCTCAAGGGCTCTATTCAAGCCTGAGTCGGCCCTTCAAAGCCTCGAGGCGCTGCAGTTGCAGCGCCTTTTTTATGCCTGTCCATAGCTGCCCGTTACGTCAGGCTGTCTTCGCGACTCAGCGAATGTGCTTGGAGCTTTCCAGGGCCTCGGTGAGGGCGATCAACAGCTGCGCCGCACTGATGGGTTTGTGCAACCAGGTGACGCCGGTGCCTCCATCGTTCTGCTCGAACTGGCTGGCCGCCGAGATCACGATGATTGGTAAATCTTGCGTATCGGGGTTGCCGCGTACCTCGTCGATCAGCTCGCGCCCGCTGCCATCGGGTAAGTGCAAATCGAGCGTCATCGCCTCGTAGCGAGTGTTGATGAGCTTGTCCCGTGCCGCATGCAGGCTCTGCACTCGATCTACCGTGTAACCGGCATCACGCAGCATGAGGTGCAGCAATCGTCCGGTATCCGGCTCGTCTTCAATTACCAGTAGACGTGGCTGGCCTTGATCCGCCACCGGGGTGGACGATTCGAGGATCGGCAGCTCGCACCAGAAGGTTGTGCCGTGTCCCTCCGCCGTATCGAATCCGACCCGCCCCCCCATGCGCTCGATGAATTCCTTGGTAATGGCGAGCCCTAGTCCGGTACCGCCTTTCTGGCGACTGTCGGAGGCGTCAGCCTGGGCGAACTTTTCGAACACCCGGGCCTGGAAGCTCGGGGGAATGCCAGGGCCCTGATCGGTGACGTTGATGCGTATATGACCGGTATCGGACTGGCTGCAGTGCAGGGTCACTTCACCGCCTTCCGGGGTGTACTTGATGGCGTTCGATAAGAAGTTGGTGAGCACCTGTTGCAGGCGCAGGCCGTCGACCCAGACGTTGACCTGGGCGGGGTTACGCAGCACGCAATTGACGCCGAAATGGGCCGCGAAGGCCTGGTTGCTGGCGAGTGACTCTTCCAATAGCCGGCCGAGCGAGTGCTCGCGCATATCGAAGGACATCTTGCCTGCCGCGATTTTTTCCATGTCCAGCAGATCGTTGATCAGGTAGCCCAGGCGCAGGCTGTTGCGATGGGCGATTTCCAGCATCTGCTGTATCGCTGGCGGGACATCGCCCAGCGCGCCGCCAGTGACCAGGCCCAAGGCACCGCTGATGGAGGTCAGCGGGGTACGCAGCTCGTGGCTGACAGTCGAGACGAACTGGTCTTTCATCTGCTCGATGCGCTTGTGTTCGGTCAGGTCCATGCTGGTGCCGCTGATGCGCAGAGGCTGGCCGTTCCGGTCGCGCTGGATGTAGCCGCGGATCAGGACCGGGGTCACCTTCCCGCTTTTATGCTGCAAGCGAAGTTCGGTAGTGAAATGATCAACCGCCGAAAGCATGGTCTGCGCCAGCTGTGCCTTGGCCTGGGGCAGGTCCCCGGGTGTCATGAGGCGCTCCCAGAGCTTCAGATCAGAATGCAGCTCGCCGGGACGATAGCCGAGCATGTGCCAGGCTCGCGGCGATGCGTAAAAGGTTCCGGCATCCAAATTCAGGTCCCAAAGGCCGTCGTTGCTCCCCTTGAGCGCGAGGCTGAGGCGCTCTTCACTGAGCTGGAGGGCGCGCTTGTTTTCCCGAATGTGTTCGGTCATCTGCTGGGCCAGCGCCTCGGCACGGCTGCGTCTGAGCGATAACGAAGAGGTCAGGAAGAACAGCAGCACACTCAGGCCAACGCCAAGGCCGATCACCAGCTCGTTGCTGGCCTTAAAGAACGCGTCGAACTCTGGCAGGCTTTCCAGGCGCAATGTCCATGTCTGCCCATACAGATCGAGCCGCACGACCTGGCTGTGTTGGGCCGGATTGGCTCGTGGCAGGTCCCGGCTGGCAAAGATCAGACGCTCGGGCTGCTCTTCATCGCCGGCATAGATGCGCAGACTGAGGTTCGGATCGGCTGCGCCGAGAATGCCGCGCATCAGGTCGTCCATTCGGTAAGGGCTATAGACGAACCCCTTGAGCGCCTGCAGACGTTGTCGAGGTGAGCGAACCGGCTCGCCAGGTTGATACAGCGGCACGTACATGAGGATGCCGGCTTGCATCTTGCCGTGGGTTTCCTGGCGTAGCCTGACCTTGCCGGTGATATGGGGCTGTCCGGATTCGGCTGCCTGGAGCATGGCCTGTCGACGTACCGGTTCGGCGAACATGTCATAGCCGAAAGCGGCTAGGTTGCGGTCACGGAAGGGCTCAAGGTAAACGATGGGCGTATGCAGCGAGGAATTCTCGCCGCGTGGACGCACGTCGTAGTCGGCGAAACCTTCGCTGCGAACGCTCTGGATATGCGCTTCCAACTCCTCGGGAGACACCGCTTGGGCAAACCCCACCCCCTGTATCCCGGGGTAGCGTTCGGCCAGCTGCAGGCGCTCGTTGTAGGCGCGCCATTGGGCCCGTGAGACCTCGCCGTTGACGTCGAATAAGCCAGCGGCACCGAGCAGGACCTGCTCATGGTCGATCATGCGTTTGCCGATGGCTTCGGTTGTGGTTTTAACCAGAAAATCGAATTGCTGGCTGGCAGCCTGATCTTCTTTCAGTTTCAGGTGCTGGAAAATGGCCAACTGAACCAACAGGGTGAACGCGAGGACGAGCCAGGCGACGCTGTTACGCCAGTGGAAGAGTTGTCGCACCTTGTTGAAGGGTGCGCTGGTTGCGGTTTCGCTCATGCTATCGCTGCCGTGCGTTCAGTGGCGAGTCGGCGAGAAGATGACTGCACGTCTGCCTCGACGGCCTTCCTGCATGCGGGGTGTGATCCCTATCTCGCAACATCTCCGTTGCAGCTTACTCGTTGCGATGGCGCACTGCCATAACGCTCCGTCTAGCCGCGCCGGGTAACTGTTTATCGTCCGCGGTAGCGGATAACATGAGTCGGTCCTGTAGAAGCCGGATCGTGTCCTGCCGCCTACATCGCGCCGGCAGGCCGCCTCGGTGGGATGATTGCGCCAGATGGGCGCTCGTTGCGCAGCGACGGGCCCGTCAACGCTTCTCCGGCACTCGTAGCTGGTTCAAGTAATGGCCGCCTCCCAGTTGTCGTACCTGCTGGCGAATCCAGCTGGCGCGCTGGCGGACATGTGGGCCGGGGCGACCTGCGTTCCACTCGCGCGGATTGGGCAACACGGCCGCCAGCTGGCTGGCCTGGGCGGCGGAGAGATACGCGGCGCCGACCCCGAAGTGGTGCTGCGCAGCCGCTTCTGCGCCGAATATGCCGTTGCCCCATTCGACACTGTTCAGATAGACCTCGAGAATGCGCTGTTTCGGCCATAGCAGCTCGATCCAGCCTGTGAACCAGACTTCGAACCCCTTGCGTACCCAGCTGCGCCCCGACCAGAGAAACAAATTCTTCGCGACCTGCTGGCTAAGGGTGCTGGCGCCTCGCAGCGAGCCACCACGCTCGTTGTGCGCGAACGCGGCGCGAATGGCGGCGATATCGAAGCCCCAATGATCGGCGAACTTCTGGTCTTCGGCAGCGATCACTGCCATCTTCAGATCATCCGGCAGCTCTTTCCAGGGCCGCCAGCTGCGTTGCAGGTCGATGCTTTCGCCACCGGTCCAGGATTCGATCTTGCGCTCGACCATGAGCGCGGTGAAGGGCGGCGGAACCCAGCGCAGCACCAGAACCAGCAGCACAGAAAGCGCGGTCAGCCAGAGCAACAGTTTAGTAAGGCGGCGCAGCAGAGCTCGGAGCATGGACGTGGTCGGGGCCTGAGGGAACGGGCATTATAGCGGCGTCATCACACCCTGACTGGAAGCGCCCGAATGATTCGTCCCTTTCTTCTGCTTGCCGCCTTCTTCGGACTGACCGGCGTGGCGCTGGGCGCCTTCGCCGCCCATGGTTTGAAAAGCCGCCTCGGTGCCGACTATCTCGCGGTATTCCAGACTGGCGTGCAGTATCAGTTGATCCACGCGTTGGCGCTGTTCGGGGTGGCCTTGCTCGCGTTGCATACGCCGAGTCGCCTGCTGACTGCGGCCGGCGGGCTGTTTGCGCTGGGCGTCCTGTTGTTTTCCGGCAGTCTCTACCTACTGACCCTCACGGGCGTCGGCAAGCTGGGGATCATCACGCCCATCGGCGGGACCGCGTTTCTGGCGGGGTGGATCTGTTTGATACTGGCGGCCTGGAACCTTCGCGGCTAGCAAGGCGACCTGCGGCCTGCGAAGATGAATGGCAGCGCTCACCGCCTTGGTGCGCCGGGTCGATCGGGCTAGAATGCGGGCCCCTTGGCAATGGTGGCGATCACTATGCACATTCAGTTGAACGGCGAGCGCTACGAGCTCCCTGACGGTCAGTCGGTGGCCGATCTGCTGCAGCGCCTGGAACTGACTGGGCGCCGGCTGGCGGTCGAGCTCAATCGCGACATCGTACCGCGCAGCCAGCATGCCGCGACGGTGCTGGCCGAAGGCGACCAGGTCGAAGTCGTGCATGCCATCGGCGGCGGCTGACAATACCTGCCGCATCGATATTTCCGGACGTCGCCCGTGCAGCGACGTATTTCTCGCTTCATTACGTCTGAAACAGGATGGTCGCATGAGCCCAGTTCCGCACGACAAACCCTTCACGCTCGCTGGCCGCACCTATCAGTCGCGCCTGCTGGTGGGCACCGGCAAGTACAAGGATCTCGACGAGACCCGCGCCGCGATCGAGGCCTCGGGTGCAGAGATCGTCACCGTCGCGGTGCGTCGCACCAACATCGGCCAAAACCCGGGCGAGCCCAATCTGCTCGATGTCATCTCGCCAGATCGCTACACCATTCTGCCGAACACTGCCGGCTGTTACGACGCCGACGAGGCCGTGCGTACCTGCCGCCTGGCCCGAGAACTGCTCGACGGCCACAAGCTGGTCAAGCTGGAAGTGCTGGCCGACCAGAAGACACTGTTCCCCAACGTGATCGAAACCCTCAAGGCCGCCGAGGTGCTGGTCAAGGACGGCTTCGACGTGATGGTCTATACCAGTGACGATCCGATCATTGCCCGCCAACTGGCCGACATGGGCTGTATCGCGGTGATGCCACTGGCCGGTCTGATCGGTACCGGTCTGGGAATCTGCAATCCTTACAACTTGCGCATCATTCTCGAAGAAGCCAAGGTCCCTGTGCTTGTCGACGCCGGCGTGGGCACGGCGTCCGATGCCACCATCGCCATGGAGCTGGGTTGCGAGGCGGTGCTGATGAACAGTGCCATCGCCCATGCGCAGAATCCGGTGCTGATGGCCGAGGCGATGAAATACGCCATCGAGGCCGGGCGCCTGGCCTACCTGGCTGGACGCATGCCGAAGAAACTCTATGCCAGCGCCTCTTCGCCTCTGGAAGGCCTGATCCGCTAATTTTTTTTCCTCCCGTTTCCCGCCGCGCGCTCGCCCGATCGCGCGGCGGGTCATTGTTATCTGCAGGTTCGTTCATGAGTGACTAGTCCTCCCCGGCCGACGGCCAACGGCGCATGCGCACCATCAAAAGCTTCGTGATGCGTGCCGGTCGCATGACCGAAGGCCAGCAGCGGGGCCTGGATCAGGGTTGGCCGCGGTTTGGTCTGGAGCTGACCGACGGCTTGCGCGATTTCGACCAAGTGTTTGGTCGGAAGGCGCCGCGGACGTTCGAAATCGGCTTCGGCATGGGGCACTCTACGTTGGAAATGGCGGCGGCAGCACCCGAACAGGATTTCATCGGGGTTGAAGTGCATTCGCCGGGTGTAGGGGCGCTGCTAAACGGGCTTCTGTCACAAAACCTGACAAACGTGCGGGTTTACAGTTGCGATGCGCTTGAAGTGCTGCGTGAATGCGTACCCGACGCCAGCCTGGATCGGGTCTTGCTGTTTTTCCCCGACCCTTGGCACAAAAGTCGCCACCACAAGCGGCGCATCGTCCAGCCAGCATTCGCCGAACTGGTACGACAAAAGCTCAAGATCGGTGGTGTATTGCATATGGCGACCGACTGGGAAGCCTATGCAGAGCACATGCTCGACGTCATGAGCGTCGCGTCCGGCTATCGCAACCAGGCGTCAAACGGCCAATACGTCGAGCGCCCACAGGAGCGCCCGACGACCAAGTTCGAGCGTCGTGGTGAGCGTTTGGGCCATGGGGTCTGGGACCTCAAGTTCGAGCGCATCGGCTGACTGAAAAGGGTGCCACGGCCGCACCCCACAGAGCCGCGATCAAGCGGCCCAAGGAAGACCTGACAACCAGAAGAATGCCAGGAAGGCACGATCCCCAACACCTCAACGGAATGCCCTGCCTGCCGGCACGAGGGCGGTTAGCTGCAGCGCGCCTGCTGCACTGCAAAGGAGCGAAAACATGTTCAGAACGTTTGGAATTCTGTTGCTGGCCGCATGTGCCAGCCAGGCCCAGGCCAAAGTGGATGACAGCCAGGCCGTGCGTCTTGGACAGGAGCTGACCCCGCTGGGCGCCGAACGCGCCGGCAACGCCGCCGGTACGATTCCGGCATGGACCGGTGGTGTGCAACCGCCGGTTGGTTACGAAGTGGGTATGCACCACCCGGACCCCTACTCGACCGATCCTGTGCTTTACCGGGTCGACCAGAGCAACGTCGCTCAATACGCGGCGCTGTTGCCGGAGGGGTTGCGAGCACTGGTCGAGCGGCATTCGGATTTTCACCTGCGGGTCTTTCCTTCACGCCGCAGCGCTGCCAACCCGCAGCGCATCTATGACGCCACGCGGCTGAACGCAGACAATGCAGAGCTGATCGCTAACGGCAACGGCATCAAGGGCGCGTCTGCCGGCATCCCGTTTCCGATCCCGCAGGATGGGATGGAAGTGATCTGGAACCACGTCTTGCACTACAAAGGTGACCAGACTCACTTCGTCAACAATCAGGCTGTGGTCATCAACGGCAATCCAACCTACATCAAGCGTGATCGACACATTTACTACATTTATAACCGCGAGGGCATGGCCCAGGCCGATCTCGATAACACCTCGCTGTATTACAAGTATCGCGTCACCGCGCCCGCCAAGCTGTCCGGTACCGCACTGGTGGTTCAGGACCCGCTCGACTAGGTCCTGGCCGTGCGCAAGGCCTGGCGCTACAGCCCGTCCGACCGCCGCGTACGGCGCCTGCCGTCGCTCGCCTACGACTCGCTGCAACCCGATACCAGCGGGTTGGCCACGGCGGATGTGGTGGACTCATTCAATGGCGCGCCAGACCGCTACGAGTGGGCGCTGGTCGCCAAGCGCGAGATGCTGGTGCCTTACAACAGCTATGCGGTGCACCAGAAAGGTATTCCCTACGAGGATATCGTCGGCCCGCGCACCTTGAATCCTGAGCTGCTGCGCTATGAGTTGCATCGGGTCTGGGTGGTCGACGCAACCCTGCGCAAGGGCTTCCGTCATCCCTATGCCAAGCGCCGCTTCTATATCGATGAAGACAGCTGGTCGATTCTGGCGGTGGACCTGTTCGACGAGACGGGTGAGTTGATCGGGCTGCAGGAAAGCCATCCGATCAGCTATTACGAGGTGCCAATGTTCAATAGCACGGTCGAAACGCTGTACCACCTCAAGGACGGCAACTACTTTGTGGACGGATTGGACAACAATGAGCCGATGTACGATTTCGACGTCAGGCTCAGCCCGCGGGACTTCTCTCCGGCGGCTTTGAGGAGAGGGGGGAACTGAGGTGATCCTTGCGGCGTTGCCTTGCGCTATCAAGCGAGTTGCTTGATGGAGTAGGTTCGCTCGTTAGGTAGTTGAGTGGCGTTGGTTTCCCTTTAGGACCAAACGCTTTGCTTCACCGTAGGGCCGAATTTATTCAGCCACAGGTTTGCAAAAAGGCCGAACAAGTTCGGCCCTACCTGATCCATCAGGCGACGCCAAACGCCCCTTCAGGAGGGTGAGGATTGTCGTGGAAGGGGTTGAGCGGCGTGGATGCCGCGAGAGGCGCGAAGGGCCATGGATGGCCCTTCGCGGCGTGCCCAGGAATGATGATTCCGCGAACTGTCCGTTCGTTCCTGGCTTGGCGCCCCACCTCGCGATCCCCTGCGCAACGCCTGCGTTCGGCTTGCTGGAAGTGGAGAGGAGCCGGAAGGTCGCTTCACCGTAGGGCCGGATTTATTCGGCCACAGGTTTGCTAAAGGCCGAACAAGTTCGGCCCTACCTGATCTATCAGGCGACGCCAAACGCCTGTTTTAGGAAGTATAAAATGCCGCCCCGGTGACGCTTCCTAGTTCCGATCAGCCACCACTCCAACGATGAACAACACCAGAACCAACACCGGCGCCAGGGTGTAGTTATTGAACTGTGCCAGTCCCTTGGCCAGCCAGGGGCTGAGATAAATGATCCCGAGGCCGTAGACCACCGCACAGAAAATCACGAACGCCAAAGTGCGCAGGATGAAGTTCAGCCCGCCGATGTTCTTTTGCACCCAGGCATTCAGTGCTGGTCCGAACAGTACGAACAGCGTGGCCATGATCGCCAGGGAAATATCGAACAGGTGATGACGGCTCCAGCGCGACAGAGTGGCGATGAGGTCGAGTACTAAATCCATGCAGGGTCCTTAGGGCAGGAAAAGTTGCAGCAGGTCGTTGAGGAACAATTGGCCTTTGGGGGTGGCGACCAACCGCTGCGGGTCGCGCTCCAGCAGACCGCGAGCTTCAGCTTCGCGTCGGCCATCAGCGAGCAGTTCTACTGGGAGTCCGGTGCGCTGAGTAAACAGCACCGAGGGCACGCCGTCAGTGAGGCGTAGCACGTTCATCAGGAATTCGAAGGGCAGTTCGCCCGGTTCGAGGCGCTTTTCACCGGCGCGGAAGTATTTTGCCGGGTCGAGATAATCCTTGGGCAGGCGCGTCTTCCAATGCCGCCGGATCTGTCCGTCGGGGCTGCTCCACTTGCCGTGAGCGCCCGCGCCGAGGCCGAGGAAGTCGCCGAAAGTCCAGTAGTTGAGGTTGTGTCGCGCCTGGCGTCCGGGCTGGGCATAGGCGGAGGTCTCATACTGACCGTAGCCGTGCTCGGCGAGCAGCGCCTGGCCGGCCTCCTGGATGTCCCACAGCGTCTCGTCCTCGGGCAATTGAGGCGGCTTGCTCCAGAACTCGGTATTGGGCTCGACGGTGAGCTGGTACCACGACAGGTGAGTCGGCTTCTGGGCGATGGCGATTCGCAGGTCGCTCAGGGCATCGTCCAGGCTCTGCTCGGGCAGGCCGTGCATCAGGTCGAGGTTGAAGTTATCGAAGCCGGCCGCGCGCGCCATGTCGGCGGCACGCACGGCTTCGTCACCGTCGTGGATGCGGCCCAGCGCCTTCAGCTTGGCCGCCTGAAAGCTCTGCACGCCGATCGACAGGCGATTGACTCCCAGGCGGCGGTAGTCGTGGAATTTCGCCTTTTCAAAGGT
>DPSI01000539.1 GCA_003527165.1 Pseudomonas sp. | reverse complement strand
CGAAGGGAGCCGCGGCCTGGGAGATCGCCAAGTTGCGTACACCGGGCTGGACGCGGGCGAAACGCCCGGCCGGGTCCACTTCGAGAATCTTGTTGAAGCGCGCCATCACCAGCAGAATGCCCTGCTCCAGCGGCAGCGCACCACCGGACAGGCCCGTCCCCGCACCGCGCGCAACCACCGGCACGCCGCGCTTGTGGGCGATCTTCAGCAGCGTTTCGACCTGCTCGACGCGCTCGGGCAACACCACCAGCATCGGTGTGGTCCGGTAAGCTGACAAGCCATCGCACTCGTAGGGCTTGAGGTCTTCGCCACGATGGAGGATGTCCATGCCGGGCAGTTGCGTCTGCAATTCGGCGAGCAATGCCGCCTTGTCGACCTTGGGCAGCTCGCCGTCGACGCGTTCGTCGTAAAGGATATTCATGGCAGTAAAAGGCTCTCGTTGTTCACCGTCAGCACGGCCAGCTGCGGTGGATTGCCGCATCATTAGCCCGATGCACCCGAATCGTCCATCGCCAAAACCACTGGTCCTACCAGTTTCTTTCAACAGGCTTGCAGAGCCTCCGCCTGAAACGCCCATATATCCGACCTTCTTCCGCCGTCGCTCCATATTGAAGTAGACTTTCACCGAACTGGTCCTACCAGCGAGGAAACCGCAATGCTGTCTGAAACCATCCAGGAACGTCGCCAGCTGGCCGACGTCGTCGCCGAGCGCATCGAGCGCCTGATCGTCGATGGCGTACTCAAGGTCGGCCAGGCGCTGCCGTCCGAGCGACGCCTGTGCGAGAAGCTCGGGATTTCACGCTCGGCCTTGCGCGAGGGCCTGCGGGTGCTGCGCGGACGCGGCATCATCGAGACCGCGCAAGGTCGCGGCTCTCATGTCGCCAAGCTGTCCGGCGAACAGGATGCCAGCCCGCTGATGCATCTGTTCAACTCCCAGCCGCGCACTCTGTTCGATCTACTCGAAGTCCGCGCGCTGCTGGAAGGCGAATCGGCACGCCTGGCAGCCCTGCGCGGCACCGATGCCGACTTCATCTTGCTGCGCCGGCGTTACGAGGAAATGCTCGCCGCGCATACCGAGGAAGGTGGCGATCCAAGGGAGCATGCGCGCCTCGACCATGCCTTCCATCTGGCTGTCAGCGAGGCCTCGCACAATCCAGTGTTGGTGCACACGTTGCAATCGCTGACCGACCTGATGCTATCCACCGTGTTCGCCTCGGTGAACAACCTCTACCACCGGCCGATGCAGAAGCGACAGATCGACCGCCAGCACTCGCGGCTGTTTCATGCCATCACCGAGCGCCTGCCGGATCAGGCCCAGCGCGCCGCGCGTGACCATATCCACAGCATTCGCGACAACCTCAAGGAAATCGAGCAGGAGGAACAGCGGCTGGTACGGGCCTCTATGCGGCTGGAGGGGTGGACGTGAAGAGCGGCGGCAGGCTGCAAGCTACAAGAACAGTACGCTGACCGCTTGTAGCTTGGCTTTGGCTTTGGCCTGAGCCCTGAAGCCTGCGGCTGCCCTTCACCCCCATGCTAGACTCCCGCCTCTTTTCTTTGCCCCGCTATCGCCCGTGTCCGAATCCCACGACTGGCTAACCGCCGACCGCCTCCCCGCTCCGCTCGATCCCGCTCTGCACGACTGGTTGTTCGTCGATAGAGGCTCGCTGACGCGGCGCCTCACCATCCTGGCCAACGGTGCCTTCAGCGTGATGCCACTCGTTGAAGGCTGGCAGGCGCTACGCGACGACGAATGCGCCGCGCTGGGTGTGGCGAAAGGTAGTCAGGGCTGGGTTCGCGAGGTCTATTTACGCGGACATCTGCAGCCCTGGGTATTCGCCCGCAGCGTCGCGGCCCGCAGCGCGCTGGAGGATTCCGGCCTCGACTTGCAGAGCCTCGGCAGTCGCTCGCTGGGCGAACTCCTGTTCAGCGACCGCGCCTTCATGCGCGGCCCACTGGAAGCCCGCCGTTACTCGGCTGCCTGGCTTCCCGAGGAGGTTCGCCAGGAACGGCTGTGGGCGCGGCGCTCTTGTTTCAGCCAGGGCGAGCTGGGCGTGCTGGTGGCCGAAGTGTTTCTGCCGGCCCTGTGGCGCGTGGCACGAATCGATAGTTGAAGGCTGGACAGACCGCGCATCTGCCCCTGCCGACACCCGGTAACTGATTGGAGACCCGCCGATGTATCAGAAACTTCTGCAATCGAGCAATCGCCTGCACCCGCGCGCCTGGGACTTCATCCAGCTGATGCGCCTGGAGCGGCCTATCGGCACCTATCTGTTGCTGTGGCCGACGCTCTGGGCCCTCTGGATCGCCGGTGAAGGTTCGCCCAGCGTGAAAAACGTGGTGATCTTCGTGCTCGGCGTGATCCTCATGCGCGCCGCCGGCTGCGTGATCAACGACTTCGCCGATCGCAACTTCGACGGTCACGTCAGCCGCACCAAGGGTCGCCCGCTGGCCACCGGCAAGGTCAAGCCGAAGGAAGCCTGGATTCTGTTCGCCGTACTGGTGGGCCTGAGCTTCGGCCTGGTGCTGCTGACCAACGCCGCGACCATCTGGCTGTCTTTCGGCGCACTCGGGGTCGCGGCGCTCTACCCCTTCATGAAGCGCTACACCTATTACCCGCAGGTGGTGCTCGGCGCGGCCTTCTCCTGGGGTATGCCGATGGCCTTCACCGCCGAGCGCGGCGAGCTACCACCCGAGGCCTGGCTGCTGTTCATCGCCAACGTGATTTGGACCGTGGGCTACGACACCTACTACGCCATGGCCGACCGTGAGGACGATCTGAAGATCGGCATCAAGTCTACCGCCATCCTGTTCGGCGAGGCGGATCGGATCGTTATCGCCACCCTACAGGGCCTCGCTCTGTTCTGCCTGATCCTTGCCGGCGTACGCTTCGAACTCGGCCAGTGGTTCCACCTGGGCCTTACCATCGCCGCCGCCTGCTTCTCCTGGGAATTCTGGAAAACTCGCTCACGCAAGCCGCAGGTCTGCTTCAAGGCGTTCCTACACAACCACTGGGCAGGGCTGGCGATCCTCGCGGGAATCATGCTCGATTACGCGACAAAGGCGGGCTGAAAGCTGGAAGCTGGAAGCTGGAAGCTGGAAGCTGGAAGCGTGAGACCCCAGGCCTGTCAGCTTTTCTTCAGCTTCAAGCTTCAGGCTGCCTTTGTCACATCCCTGCAACATTTCCGTTATCTAATGCCGAGCGACAAGAAAGCGGACCGAGAGCGGACATGAACGGCAAATGCATACTGATCGTCGATGACGAAGCGCCGATTCGCGAGATGATCGTGGTGGCGCTGGAGATGGCCGGCTACGAGTGCCTCGAAGCGGAGAACATCCAGCAGGCCCACGCGCTGATCATCGACCGTCAACCGGATCTGATCCTGCTCGACTGGATGCTGCCCGGCACCTCCGGTATAGAGCTGGCACGGCGACTCAAGCGCGACGAGATGACCGCCAACACCCCCATCATCATGCTCACCGCCAAGGACGCCGAGGACAACAAGATCCAGGGGCTCGAGGTGGGCGCCGACGACTACATCACCAAGCCCTTCTCGCCGCGCGAGCTGGTGGCGCGCCTCAAGGCCGTGCTTCGTCGTGCCGCCCCAAGCGACAACGAGACGCCGATCGAAATCGGCGGCCTGCTGCTCGACCCCATCAGCCACCGGGTGACCATCGACGGTACGCCAGCCGACATGGGCCCCACCGAGTACCGTCTGCTGCAGTTCTTCATGACGCATCAGGAGCGCGCCTATACCCGTGGGCAGTTGCTCGATCAGGTCTGGGGCGGCAATGTGTACGTTGAAGAGCGCACCGTGGACGTGCATATCCGGCGCCTGCGCAAGGCGCTGGGCGAGACCTATGAAAACCTGGTGCAGACCGTGCGTGGCACTGGCTATCGGTTCTCCGCCAAGAGCTGAACGAAACCGCATTCCGATCGGGCATGACGGCTGCATGACGAGCAGCCGCTCATTCAAGGTCTGATCCGCCGAGCCTCAGCCGGCGTTTGTACAGCATGATTTCCGGCCGGCCCAAAAGCTGTCTCAAGGAGCATTAGCGGTGAACCAAGACTGGCAAGGCGCACTGGTGCGCCAGCTGCTTCTGCTGTTGGCAGGATGCCTGCTGATCGGCCTGATCACCGGTGAGTACGCCTGGGCGCTGGTTGCAGGCCTGACCGGCTATCTCGGCTGGATGCTGCAGCAGATGCGGCGCTTGCAGCAGTGGCTCAAGCGCAGCCTGCCGGATGAACCGCCGCCGGACGGGCACGGCCTATGGGGCGACATCTTTGACAACCTCTATCAAATGCAACGCAGGGACCTGCGCCTGCGTGGCCAGCTGCAATCGGTGATCGACCGCGTACAGGGCTCCACCGCAGCGCTGAAAGACGCGGTGGTCATGCTCGACAGCGATGGCAACCTGGAATGGTGGAACCCCGCCGCAGAGCGGCTGCTGGGCCTGAAAAAGCCGGACACCGGCCACCCGGTGACGAACCTGGTGCGCCATCCGAGCTTCAAGGAATACTTCGATAGTGGCCGGCACGAGGAACCCCTGGAGCTTTCCTCGCCGGTCAATGACCGTCTCTGGCTGCAGGTCACCATTACCCGTTACGGCAACAGCGAACATTTGATGGTGGTGCGTGACATCACGCGCCTGCATTTGCTGGAGCAGATGCGCAAGGATTTCGTCGCCAACGTGTCCCATGAACTGCGCACGCCGCTGACGGTGATCTCCGGCTATCTGGAAACCATGCTTGAGCACACCGACGAGATGCCGCCGCGCTGGGCACGGGCGCTGAGTCAGATGAGTCAGCAGGCCGGGCGCATGCAGCACCTGCTCAATGACTTGCTGTTGCTGGCCAAACTGGAAGCCACCAACCCGCCGACCAATACCTTACCAGTGGCTGTCGCCGGCCTGCTGCAATCAATCAGGGGCGACGCCCAAGCGCTGTCGGCCGAGCGCAACCATGTCATTAGCCTCGAAGCCGATCCCACCCTGCTGCTCAAGGGCAGCGAGGCCGAGCTGCGCAGCGCGTTCTCCAACTTGGTGTTCAATGCGGTGAAGTACACGCCGGCCGGTGGCGAAATCCGGATCCGCTGGTGGTGCAACGAGCATGGCGCGCATCTGGCCGTGGAGGATTCGGGAATCGGGATCGAATCCAAGCACCTGCCGCGCCTGACCGAACGTTTCTACCGGGTCGACTCGAGCCGCGCCAGCAACACCGGCGGCACCGGGCTGGGTCTGGCCATCGTCAAGCATGTGCTGCTGCGCCATCAGGGCCGCCTGGATGTGAACAGCACGCCGGGCAAGGGCAGTACTTTTACCTGCCATTTCCCGCTGTCCCAAGCCACGGTTCGCTAAGCGTCAACCGTCACCTGCCGATCGACGCTCAGAAGGTTCTCTTGAAATAGCCGAGAGCCGGCCCCATCCTTGGGGCCGTCATCAACTACCCGACACTTCAATGGACCCCTCCCCTAGTTACGTTGCACCTTCCTATTTCGCCGATTTCGGTCTGATTCTCTTTGCCCTGTTTCTGGTCCTGCTCAACGGCTTTTTCGTTGCAGCAGAGTTCGCCATGGTCAAGCTGCGCGCCACCAAAGTCGAAGCCATCGCCAAGCAACATGGCTGGCGCGGTCACATCCTGCGCAGGGTTCACAACCAGCTGGATGCCTATCTGTCGGCCTGTCAGCTGGGCATCACCCTGGCCTCGCTCGGTCTCGGCTGGGTCGGCGAGCCCGCCTTCGCCCACCTGCTCGAACCGGTACTAGCCGCCGTCGGCGTGCAATCGCCAGCGGTGGTGCACGGGATCGCCTTCTTCACGGCGTTTTTCATCATTTCCTACCTGCACATCGTGGTCGGCGAACTCGCGCCCAAGTCCTGGGCGATTCGCAAGCCCGAGCTGTTGTCGCTGTGGACGGCGGCGCCGCTGTATCTGTTCTACTGGGCCATGTACCCGGCGATCTACCTGCTCAATGCTAGCGCCAACGCGATCCTGCGTGTCGCCGGGCAGGGCGAGCCCGGCGGGCATCACGAACACCATTACAGCCGCGAGGAGCTGAAGCTGATCCTGCATTCCAACCGCGCACTGGACCCGGCCAATCAGGACATCAAGGTGCTCGCCTCGGCGGTGGAGATGAGCGAGCTGGAGGTGGCCGACTGGGCCAATTCCCGCGAAGACCTACTGCAACTGGAACACAACGCCTCCCTGGGGGAAATTCTCGACCTGATCCGCCGGCACAAATACAGCCGTTACCCGGTGTACGACAGTGAACAGGGCGACTACATCGGCCTGTTGCACATCAAGGACCTGCTTCTGGCCCTGGCCAACGACGAGCAGCTGGCGCAGCATTTTGACCTCACGGCCCTGTTGCGACCGCTGGAACGGGTGTCCCGGCATCTGCCACTGAATGCGTTGCTGGATCAGTTCCGCCAAGGCGGCGCGCATTTCGTGCTGGTCGAGGAAGGCGATCACAAGGTGGTGGGCTTCCTGACCATGGAGGACGTGCTCGAGGTGCTGGTAGGCGACATCCAGGACGAGCATCGCAAGACCGAGCGCGGCATCCTCGCCTATCAGCCCGGCAAACTGCTGGTTCGCGGTGACACACCGCTGTTCAAGGTCGAGCGGCTACTGAACATCGATCTCGACCACATCGAGGCCGATACCCTTGCCGGCCTGATCTACGAAACGCTGAAGCGGGTGCCGGAAGAAAACGAAGTGCTGTTCATCGAGAACCTGCAGGTCGTCATCAAGAAGATGCGCGGGCCCAAGATCGTGCTGGCCAAGGTGTTGAAGCAGGAATAAGGCGACAGGCGACAGGCGAC
>DPSI01000195.1 GCA_003527165.1 Pseudomonas sp. | reverse complement strand
CCGGTGAGCTGCCCCTGCTGCTGTCCGGCCAGCACGTCCAGCTCACCGGCTACGGCCCCCGGATCCGTAGCGCCGGATCCGGAGGACTGCTGACCGACATTGCCGATCACCTTGGCCATCAGGCTCATGCCGAACTTGATTGGCGCCGGGAAGCGCAAGCCTCCGGCATCGAGGGCGGCGGTCGAGTGCTGCGCCTCGTCCGTACGCATCTGCTCGAGAATGGCCCGAGACTTTTCGTCGCTGGGCGGAATCTGCTCCAGATGCTCATCGAGATGCTTGCATACCTGGTCCTCGGTTGCGGCAACGAAGCCCAGACTGATCCGGTCGCTGATCAGACCGGCAGAAGCACCGATGCCGAACGACAATCCATAGAAGAGTGGGTTGAGTACGCTGGTATGGCTGCCCAGCTGGTGGATGCGCTGTTCACACCAGGCCAGATGGTCGATCTCTTCGTCGGCTGCATGCTCCATTGCCTCGCGGACCCTCGGCAATCGTGCCGTCAATGCTTGCCCCTGATACAGTGCTTGCGCGCAGACCTCTCCGGTGTGATTGATGCGCATCAGGCCGGCAACGTGACGGGCTTCGCTGTCGTTCAGCTCGGTCTCGTTCTTCAATACCGCAGGTGTCGGGCGGCGGGGCTGGCCGCTGAAGGGGAGCAGTGTTCTCAATGCCGCGTCGGCCTGCATCAGCAGGCGATCGGCAGGGGAGTATTGACGTTGGTTGGGCATGTCGCCTCCAGGTGATTCGGAGCAGCCGTGGGCAATGAGTGGTGCGTCTCGGGTGGGTTGCGATCAGCCCGGAGGCCAATGCATCTGGCGCTGGCCGAGCACGTGCATGTGTATGTGGTAGACCGTCTGGCCTCCCAGGTCGTTGCAGTTCATGACGACGCGAAAGCCTTCGTGGCAGCCCTGCTCTTCGGCGAGACGCTGGGCGGTGAAGAGAATATGTCCAGCGAGTGCCTTGTCGTCCTCTTCCCTCAGATCGTGGAGGGTCGCGATGTGCTTCTTTGGAATGACCAGAAAATGCACCGGCGCCTGCGGGGCGATGTCATTGAAGGCGATGACTTGGTCGTCTTCGTAAATCTTGTGCGCAGGGATGTCCCCCGCCACGATCTTGCAGAACAGACAATCCATGGCGTTTCTCCAGCATTGGAACGATCAAACAGTGTAACAGGCCATTTTCCAGCTGGTCAGCCTGCACAGGGACGTAGCGAATGAAGAACGATATCCGCGACTTGGCGTTGGTACTCGAATCAAGGCTGCGATTGGTGGTGATCGAGTCCTGGGATGAGCGGCGAGTACTGGAAACGCTGACCGGATTGGCCGTGAATCGCGGGCTGGCATTGCACGTATGGTCCGTGACAGAAGGGCTCAGGCATCTGGCGTTCGGCGGCGAGGCGCTCGACGCGGGCGAAAGCTGTGCGGCTGAGGTCGCTCTGAAACAGGTCAAGCATGACCCGCTTGGCAACCTCTATGTTTTCTGCGATCTGCATCCGTTCCTTGGTGAGCCGCGTCTGGTGCGGCTGTTGAAGGAAATCGCAATGGCGCAGGGGCCATCTGCACCGACCCTGGTGCTGGTCTCTCATGCGTTCAAGCTGCCGGCAGAGGTTCAGCGGTACGCGGCACGGTTCAGTCTGACGTTGCCGTGCGAGGATGAGTTATTGAGCATTGTGCGCGACGAGGCGACCCGCTGGAGTGAGCGCAATCGCGGCGCGCGGGTGCGTACTGACAATCGCACGTTACAACAGGTCGTGAAGAATTTGCGTGGTCTCAGTCATGCTGAGGCTCGCAGTCTGGCGCATAGCCTGATCTGTGACGACGGGGCTATTACTCGGGACGATCTGCCGGAACTCAATCGCAAGAAGTTCGAGCTTTTGGATATGGAGGGCGTGCTTGGTTTCGAATACGAAACGGCGCGTTTCGCTGATGTCGGCGGGTTGCAGAATTTCAAGCGGTGGCTGGGTGAGCGTCGAACCGCCTTTCTTGCCGGCAGCCTGTCGGATATGCCTCGCGGAGTGATGCTCGTTGGCGTGCAGGGAGGCGGCAAGAGCATGGCGGCCAAGGCGGTGGCCGGGCTTTGGGGCTTGCCATTGCTGCGTTTGGATTTTGCCTGCCTGTACAACAAGTTCTTCGGAGAGACCGAGCGCAATCTGCGCGAGGCTCTGAAGCTGGCCGAACAGATGGCGCCTTGCGTGTTGTGGATGGACGAGCTGGAAAAGGGACTCGCCACAGGTGAGATGGATGGTGGCGTCAGTCAGCGGGTATTGGGAACCTTGCTCACTTGGATGGCCGAGCGTGACGCGCCGGTGTTCATGGTGGCAACTGCCAATGCGGTCAATCGGCTCCCTCCGGAGTTGTTACGCAAGGGACGCTTCGACGAACTGTTTTTCGTCGATCTGCCCGACGAACCGACCTGCGCCGAGATCTTCCGTATTCACTTGGCGCGGCGCGAGCTGAAGACCGACCGCTTCGATCTGTCAGAATTGGCGCATGCATGCAGTGGCTTCTCTGGGGCGGAGATCGAGCAGGTAGTGGTGTCCGCGGTCTATGCCGGACAGGCGCAGTCGCGTGAGCCGGACCAGGCGATGCTGCTGGAATGCATCCGGGCGACCTCGCCGCTTTCGGTGGTAATGGCCGAAGCACTAGAGGATCTGCGTAACTGGGCTTCGGGACGCACGGTGTTGGCCTGATTGAGGCTGGCTTCAGAGGCGTCTGCCGTCCAGTTCGATTGTTATGGCGCCAGGACATTGGCGATCAGAATGCCGATGCCGGGCACGAGCAGCCAGACGCAGCAAGAATTCACGGCCCGGCTGTCTGGTGGTTGCGGCGGGGCGAAGCGATTCATCCTGTTGTTGCCTGGTATTAGCAGCATGGCTAAGGGATAGAGGGGGCGGTAGCCGATATCTTGCTGTGCGTGGC
>DPSI01000536.1:4622-5420 GCA_003527165.1 Pseudomonas sp. | reverse complement strand
ACCTGGCGCTGGGCGATCATTCGGTTCGCGCGGGCGGTATCGAAGCCAGCTTGCGCCTCGAGAACGTCGGTACGGTCGGACAGACCGACTTCGAAACGTTCGTTGGCCTGATCGAGCTGCCGTTGGAAGGCCGCTTGTTCGGCCTTGGCGGCGGCGAGGTTGTCTTGGGCGCGCAACACCGCGAAGTAGGCTTGCGCGGTCAGGCGGATCAGGTCCTGCTCGGCAATCGAGTATTCGAGCGCCGCTTGTTCGCTGATGGCCTCGGCCGCTTGCAACTGGAACCAGCGGTCGGCGCGAAAAATCGGCTGGCTCAGCGTCGCCTGATAGACGGTACCGCTGCGCTTCAGTGAACGCGAACCCATGCTGGTGTCGACGTCGGTGCGGGTGTTGCTCAGCTCCGCGCCGCCACTGAGGTTCGGCAGCAGGCCGGCACGCGCCTGGGGCACGACTTCCTGGATTGCCTTGAACTGGGCGCGCGCCGCGGCGAGGTCGGCATTATTTTCGACGGCCTGCCGGTAAACGCTGACCAAGTCGGTGCGGGCGGAAAGCGGTGGCGCTGTCTCGGCCCATGTCAGCCCCGACGAAGCGGCGGTCACGGCGAGTGCCAACGTGAGTCTGCGCAGCATGTGCGTCTTTCCCTGAAGCGAAGTGACGGGCAAGGCTATGCGCCGCCATGCGGGCGGTCAAGGTGCTTGGCAATGTCGTGTCAACAACCTGGGTGAAAAGGATTGAGTGCGCGGATAGCGGTCGAGAAGGTGACCCGGCGGTCGCGCGTCACTCGCTCGGCGTGGCTTTCCT
>DPSI01000536.1:4242-4516 GCA_003527165.1 Pseudomonas sp. | reverse complement strand
TGGCTTTCCTTCCAGCACTTGATTACACTCGATCGCGTTCTTGTCGGGGTGCCTTGAAGCGAAGGCTGAGATCGGAAAGTTCCGGATCCCGTTGAACCTGATCAGGTTAAGGCCTGCGTAGGGAACAAGATGTGCTCGCCTGTCGTGTCTGCGAGTCTCTCGGCGCCAGTCCCGGCGCGCCCGATGCCCTTTTCCCGCCGTGTTTTTTCAGGTTCGCTCCGACAATTCTCGAGGAGCCAGTCTGATGCGTGCAGAACAACAAAACCTGAGTGAA
>DPSI01000536.1:3048-3973 GCA_003527165.1 Pseudomonas sp. | reverse complement strand
GAACAACAAAACCTGAGTGAATCGGCCCAGGTCGACCAGCAGTCGATCCAGCCTTTCCCGCGTTCGCAGAAAATCTACGTGCAGGGTTCGCGCCCTGACATCCGCGTGCCGATGCGTGAGATCAGTCTCGACGTGACGCCCACCGACTTCGGTGGTGAAATCAACGCGCCGGTGCTGGTGTATGACACATCCGGTCCCTACACCGATCCGAATGTGCAGATTGATGTGCGCAAAGGGCTGAGCGACGTGCGTTCGGCCTGGATCGACGACCGCGGCGACACCGAGCTGCTCGACGGGCTGACTTCACAGTTCGGCCAGCAGCGCCTGGCCGACGCCGAGCTGACCAAGATGCGCTTCGCCCACGTGCGCAATCCGCGCCGCGCCAAGCCGGGCAAGAACGTCAGCCAGATGCATTACGCGCGTCAGGGCATCATCACGCCCGAGATGGAATTCGTCGCCATCCGAGAAAATATGAAACTGCAGGAGGCGCGCGCCGCCGGCCTGCTCACCGAACAGCACGGCGGGCAGAGTTTCGGCGCCTCGATTCCTAAGGAAATCACCGCCGAATTCGTGCGTGACGAAGTAGCTCGCGGCCGGGCCATCATCCCCGCCAACATCAACCACACCGAGCTGGAGCCGATGATCATCGGCCGCAACTTCCTGGTGAAGATCAACGGCAACATCGGCAACTCGGCGCTGGGTTCCTCTATCGAGGAAGAAGTCGCCAAGCTGACCTGGGGCATTCGCTGGGGCTCGGACACCGTAATGGATCTTTCCACCGGCAAGCACATCCATGAGACCCGCGAGTGGATCATCCGTAACTCGCCAGTGCCTATCGGCACGGTGCCGATCTACCAGGCGTTGGAGAAGGTCAATGGCGTCGCCGAAGACCTGACCTGGGAGCTGTTCCGCGACACCCTGATCG
>DPSI01000536.1:0-2800 GCA_003527165.1 Pseudomonas sp. | reverse complement strand
TTCCGCGACACCCTGATCGAACAGGCCGAGCAGGGCGTGGATTATTTCACCATCCACGCCGGCGTTTTGTTGCGCTACGTACCGCTGACGGCCAAGCGCGTCACCGGTATCGTCAGCCGCGGCGGTTCGATCATGGCCAAATGGTGTTTGGCGCATCACCAGGAGAATTTCCTCTACACCCATTTCGAAGACATCTGCGAAATCATGAAGGCCTACGACGTCAGCTTCTCGCTGGGCGACGGCCTGCGTCCGGGCTCCATCGCCGACGCCAACGACGCCGCGCAGTTCGGTGAATTGGAAACCCTTGGCGAATTGACCAAGATCGCCTGGAAGCATGATGTCCAGTGCATGATCGAGGGCCCCGGCCACGTGCCGATGCAGATGATCAAGGAGAACATGGACAAGCAGCTCGAATGCTGCGACGAGGCACCGTTCTACACCCTTGGGCCCCTGACCACCGACATCGCGCCGGGTTACGACCACATCACCAGCGGCATCGGCGCGGCAATGATCGGTTGGTTCGGTTGCGCCATGCTCTGCTACGTCACGCCGAAGGAGCACCTAGGCCTGCCGAACAAGGACGACGTGAAGACCGGCATCATCACCTACAAGATCGCCGCCCACGCCGCCGACCTGGCCAAAGGGCACCCAGGTGCGCAGATTCGCGACAACGCCCTGAGCAAGGCACGCTTCGAATTCCGCTGGGAAGACCAATTCAACCTGAGCCTCGATCCCGACACGGCGCGGGCCTTCCATGACGAGACCCTGCCGAAGGATTCGGCCAAGGTCGCGCATTTCTGCTCCATGTGCGGCCCCAAGTTCTGCTCGATGAAGATCACCCAGGAAGTCCGTGAGTACGCCGCGGAGAATGGCCTGACCGATGAGCAGAAGGCGATCGAGGCCGGCTTCGCTGAGCAGTCGTCGCGCTTCAAGGACGAGGGATCGGTGATTTACAAGCAGGTGTGATCGAACCGCCCAGAAAGCCTGAATCGCGGCAAGGGTGCGCTCCTCCAGGGTTCGGTGTGCACTTGCCGCTTTTGCGGGCCTGCCCTCGGAGCGACACTTTGGAGCTTTGGCAGGCATGACGTCCGCATTCGCCGCGGGGCGCGCCTCCTACAGGTTTGGTGGGGTCTGCTTTTTTTGTGGAAGGCCCGACTCGACCTCGGAGTAATTTTTTTGGGTCCCCGCGAGGCGGGTGCAACTCGCCGAAACGGTGACTGCGTCTGGGCTTCAACGCCGCAGCGGTTGCCGCTGCTTAATTCCTCTGCGGGTGCGAGCCGTCTCGCGCCCATGGCTTTGTGCCGGGCAACCGGCTTCTTTGAGAAAACAACGTGAACATTGCAGGCCTTTATTCCCCGCATCAGAGCGTCGCCCCTGAACACCGTGTGTTCGGCGGGCGCGATCTGTTTTCCTTGTGGTTTTCCCTTGGCGTCGGCCTGATGGTGCTACAGCTCGGCGCCTTGCTGGCACCGGGGCTGGGCATGAGCGGCGCCTTGCTGGCCATCGTCAGTGGTACCGCGGTCGGTGTGGTGTTGCTAGGGGCGGTCGCGGTGATCGGCAGCGACACCGGCCTATCGTCGATGGCCAACCTGAAGCGCACGCTCGGTGATCGCGGTGCGGTGCTGCCGGCGTTGCTCAATCTGGTGCAGCTGGTCGGCTGGGGCGCGTTCGAAATCATCGTCATGCGCGATGCCGCGAGCCTGCTTGCGACCCGCGCATTCGGCGAGCAGAGCTGGCTGATCAGCCCCGCGCTGTGGACAATGTTCTTCGGTGCGTTGGCCACACTGCTGGCAATCACCGGCCCGCTGACCTTCGTTCGCCGGATTTTGCGCAAATGGGGCGTCTGGCTGCTGCTCGGAGCCTGCGCCTGGCTGACCTGGAACCTGCTCGACAAGGCCGATCTCAACGCATTGTGGGCACGCCAGGGGGACGGCTCGCTGCCCTTCGCTCTGGGCTTCGATATCGCCATTGCCATGCCGCTGTCCTGGCTGCCGCTGATCGCCGATTACTCGCGCTTCGGCAAGGCGGCGTGTCGCGTCTTCGGCGGCACTGTGCTGGGCTTCTTCATCGGCAACGTCTGGCTGATGAGCCTCGGCGTCGCCTACACCCTGGCCTTTGCCGACAGCGGCGAGGTGAACGCCTTGCTGCTGGCGCTGGCAGGCGCCGGGCTGGGTATACCGCTGTTGCTGATCCTGCTGGATGAGTCGGAAAACGCCTTCGCCGACATCCACTCGGCTGCGGTGTCGGTCGGCGTGCTGCTGCCATTCAAGGTCGAGCAGCTGGCGCTGGCCATCGGGGCGCTGTGCACTTTAATCGCCTGGTTCGCGCCGTTGGCGGAATACCAGAACTTCCTGCTGCTGATCGGCTCGGTATTCGCCCCGCTGTTCGGCGTGGTGCTGGTCGATCACTACCTGCTTCGGCGCCGCGGCCGGCTGCAGCTATCCAGCGCGGCCTTGCGCTGGGAAACCCTGCTGGCCTGGGGCTGCGGAGCGGCCACTTATCATCTGCTGGCAAGGGTCTGGCCGGAGATCGGCGCCAGCCTGCCGGCGCTGTTCCTCTCCGGCGGCCTACTGCTTATATTGAGTCGCTTTGAGCGCGCTAAGGCAGGTACGCCGGTTTCAGTATCCCGCTGAGTTCGCTGTAGGGAATTTCCAGTTCGGGATGGCCGCTCGAATACGGCGCGATACTATAGACGTCGTATTTGAGCAGTAGCTTGTCACGTAGCAGTGCGACATTGGCGGTCCGCTGGAACGGCCACCGCTGGGAAAATTCGGCGTCGTGCTGATTCGCCAGTAGCCAG
>DPSI01000028.1:2061-3501 GCA_003527165.1 Pseudomonas sp. | reverse complement strand
TGGAGCGGGAAACGAGACTCGAACTCGCGACCCCGACCTTGGCAAGGTCGTGCTCTACCAACTGAGCTATTCCCGCATCGTCTTGGTGACGGGCGCCATTTTATAGTTTCAGCGCCACCCGTCAAGCCTTTGATTAAAAAAGTTTTTATTTCTTTTCTGTAGGGCTGAGATGGGGCCAGGCGGCCATCAGGTAATTGACCATCGACCACAACGTCAGCGCGGCGGCGATGATCAGTAACGCATAACCGACCCCTACCCAGACAGTTGCCTGCGGCGGGTTGGCTAGCAGAATCACAAGCGCCACCATCTGTGCAGCCGTTTTCCACTTGCCCAGGTTGGACACCGCTACTTGTGCCCGTGCGCCCAGTTCCGCCATCCACTCGCGCAGGGCCGATACCACGATCTCTCTCCCGATAATGATGGCAGCCGGCAGGGTCAGCCAAAGATTCGAATGTTCTTCGACCAGCAGTACAAGTGCTACCGCCACCATAAGCTTGTCCGCGACGGGATCGAGAAAGGCGCCGAAAGGCGTGCTTTGCTGAAGCTTGCGGGCCAGGTAGCCATCCAGCCAATCGGTGATCGCGGCGACGGCGAACACCGCACTCGAGGCCAGATAGCTCCATTTGAAGGGAAGATAGAACAGCAGAATGATGATCGGTATCAGTAGTACGCGCAGCACGGTGAGAATGTTTGGAATGTTCATCGATACCACTGTCCGCAGATTTAGAAGGTGATTCTACTCACTGTGCAGAGCAGCATAAATCGATTCGGCAAGCTTTTTACTGATGCCAGGCGCCTTGGCGATTTCATCGAGGCTGGCACGGCAGAGTTCCTGAAGACCACCAAAATGCTTGAGCAGTTCGCGGCGGCGTTTCGGCCCGATGCCCGCTACGCCTTCCAGCGTCGAGGTGGTTCGCGCTTTCCCGCGCCGTGCGCGGTGGCCGGTGATGGCGAAACGGTGGGCTTCGTCGCGTACTTGCTGAATCAGGTGCAGCGCCGGGGAATCGCCTGGCAGCGTGAATTCATGCGCGGCGTCATTGAGATACAGCGTCTCCAGCCCCGGTTTGCGAGTGACGCCCTTGGCCACGCCCAGCAGGATCAATTCCGGTACGGCGAGCTCCTGAAGCACTTCGCGGGCCATGTTGAGCTGGCCCTTGCCGCCATCCACCAGCAGGATGTCGGGGAGTTTGCCTTCCCCCTCGGCGGCTTTTTTGAATCGGCGTGAGAGCGCCTGGTGCATTGCCGCATAGTCATCGCCGGCGGTAACGCCTTCGATGTTATAGCGACGGTAATCGGACTTCAGCGGCCCCTCTGGACCGAATACCACACAGGACGCGACCGTGGCTTCACCACTGGAGTGGCTGATATCGAAGCATTCCAGCCGTGAAGGCAGCTCGTCCAGATCCAGCGCCTCGGCCAGGGCCTGGAACCGTGCGGTGC
>DPSI01000028.1:0-1884 GCA_003527165.1 Pseudomonas sp. | reverse complement strand
ACAGATGCTGACGGCTCGCCAGGCGTGCGCCCAATGCCTGCTCGGCGTTGGTCAAAGCCAGCTGCTGCCAGCGCGCGCGTGTTCCCCGAACCCGGTGGGTGATCGTCAACTCCACGTCGCGCAACTCGGCAACCGCGCTGATCAAGGTATCGAAGTCCTCGTGAATCGTATTGACGATCAATTCGGAGGGTAGATCGCGCTCCATTGAGCTGAGGTAATACTGTTCCAGGAAAGCCTGCAGTACATCGCTGACGCTCTCTTCGATGGCGACTTGCGGGAAGAAATTCTTGCTGCCGAGCACCCGCCCGCTGCGCACGCTGATCAGATGCACGCATGCGCCACCCGGACTCACTACAGCCGCGACGATATCGACGTTGCCGCTGCCGCCCTCCATGCTCTGCTGATCCTGCACCCGGCGCAGGATACCGATCTGGTCGCGAATCTCCGCGGCGCGCTCGAAATCAAGCGCCATCGCCGCCTTTTCCATGTTTTTCGACAGTTCCTCGGCCAGGGCATTGCTGCGCCCCTCAAGAAACATCACCGAGTGCCGGACGTCTTCGGCGTATTCCTCTGGATCGACCAGGTTCACGCACGGCGCCTTGCAGCGCTTGATCTGATATTGCAGGCAGGGTCGAGTGCGATTGCGGTAATAGCTGTCTTCGCATTGGCGCACGAAGAAGGCCTTCTGCAACAAGCTCAGGCTTTCGCGAATCGCGCCGGCACTAGGGTACGGGCCGAAATAGCGACCCGGCTCCTTCTTCGCGCCTCTATGAATGCTGAGTCGCGGAAATTCCCCGCTCGAGAGAAACACGTACGGATACGACTTATCGTCGCGCAGCAGGATGTTGTAAGGCGGACGCCACTGTTTGATCAGCGTCTGCTCGAGCAGCAGGGCTTCGGTTTCGTTCGCCGTGATGGTGGTTTCGACCTGAGCGATCTTGGCAACCAGCGCGGCTGTTTTTGGCGCTTGCCCGGTTTTGCGAAAATAGCTCGCCAGCCGCTTCTTGAGGTTTTTCGCCTTGCCGACATATAGCAGTTTGGCCTCGGCATCGAACATCCGGTAGACACCGGGACGCCCGCTGCAGGAAGCCAGGAATGCAGAGGAATCGAAGCCGCTCATCAATTGATGGTGTCGACCATGCCGTGACGGACGGCGAGTAACGCCAGCTCGACGTCACTGGTAACCGAAAGCTTCTCGTAGATACGGTAGCGATAGGTGTTGACCGTCTTGGGCGACAGGCAGAGCTTGTCGGAAATGGTCTGGACCTTCTGGCAGTTCGCGATCATCAGCGCGATCTGGATCTCCCGCTCGGAGAGTAGATCGAAAGGTGAGCCGTTGACCTTTGGCTGGAACGATTTCAGCGCCAGCTCCTGGGCAATCTGTGGGCTGATGTAGCGCTGCCCGGCAAACACCATACGGATCGCCTGGATCATTTCATCGAGCGCTGCGCCCTTGGTCAGATAACCGGCGGCGCCGGCCTGCAGCAGGCGCGTCGGGAAGGGGTCTTCTTCGCAGATGGTGACCGCAATGACCTTGATGTCCGGGTGACTACGCAGAAGCTTGCGGGTGGCTTCGAGGCCACCGATTCCGGGCATCTTGACGTCCATCAGTACTACGTCCGGCTTGAGTTCACGCGACTTCTTGATCGCGGCCTCGCCGGACTCCGCCTGACCGATTACCTGTAGACCATCGATATCGGCGAGCATTCGGGAAATGCCTGTGCGCACCAGATCGTGGTCATCGACCACTAGCACCCTAATCAAGCAGACACCTCTTTCAGTGCAAATTCAAAGCTGGATGACTGCTCGCTTTCATAAGCGGCGAACTCTAACAAAATCTCACCAGCTTACCCAGACCATAAATCGCGGGATGGCCCTGTGATA
>DPSI01000031.1 GCA_003527165.1 Pseudomonas sp. | reverse complement strand
CGGTTACCGCCGACCGCTTTGCGGCCCGGTTTGCCCTCGTTGGTCTACCGCAGCGGGAAATGATTCCCTGCGCGAACAAGCGAAGCGGTAAATCATCCCATGCCACACATGCGCCGGATAGCTGCCCGGAGACGACTTTTCATATCACCGAGCCACCGCGCATCCAAACCGAGCGGGCGCCAGACACGTCATGGCCGACAGCAACCCCGGGCATTACTGCAACGTGAAATGCCCGTGCTTCACGCGTTGCGAATCCAGCCCGATCTGCACTTCGAAGTCACCCGGTTCGGCCACTCGTTGCAGCTGCGCATTGACGAATTTAAGGTCATCCTCGTCGAGGCTGAAGCGGATCTCCCGCGCTTCGCCCGCCTTGAGGGCGACCTTGCGAAAGGCCTTGAGTTCTTTCACCGGTCGGATCACCGAGGCCACCACATCGCGGATATACAACTGCACGACAGTCGCGCCGTCACGCTGGCCGGTGTTCTTCAGCGTGACGCTAGCTTGCAGCCCACCCTTGCGCGCCATGGTCGAGTTTGACAAGCGGACCTCGGACAACTCGAACCGGGTGTAGCTCAGGCCATAGCCGAAGGGATAAAGCGGACCATTGGGCTCTTCAAAATACTGCGAGGTGTAGTTGCCCGGTTTGCCCTCGACGTAAGGCCGACCGACCCGCAGATGATTGTAGTAGGTGGGAATCTGTCCCACCGAGCGGGGAAAGGAGATTGGCAGCTTGCCGGAGGGGTTGTAGTCACCGAATAGCACATCGGCGATGGCGTGCCCGCCTTCGGTGCCGCTGAACCAGGTCTCCACGATCGCATCGGCATTCGCCTGCGCCCAGGTGAGGTCCAGCGGACGGCCATTCATCAGCACCAGCACCAGGGGCTTGCCCGTTTCCTTGAGTGCTTTCAAAAGTGCCTGCTGGCTCGGCGGGATCTGCAGGCTGGTACGACTCGACGCCTCATGTGACATGCCACGCGATTCCCCCACCGCGGCGACGATCACATCGGCCTGCTCGGCAACGGCGACCGCTTCGGCAATCATCTGCTCCGGCGAGCGTGGGTCCTGTACCACCTCCGGGTTGTCCCAGTTGAGGAAATTCAGGTACTCGACCATCTGTTTGTCATCAGTGATGTTGGCGCCACGCGCGTGCAACAGAACCGCCTTATCGCCCAACACATCGAGCATGCCCTGGCGTAGCGTCACCGATTGCTTGGCCACGCCCGCCGCGGACCAGCTGCCCATCATGTCGATCGGCGAGTCGGCCAGCGGACCGACCAGCGCGAAGGTGCCACGTTTGTTCAGCGGAAGGGTCTGATCGCGGTTTTCCATCAGCACGATCGACTGACGCGCAACCTCTCTCGCCGCCTTGCGGTGCAGTCGGCTTTCGGCATTGACGTCTTCGGGATCCTTCGCGGCTGAGCCGATACGTCGGAAAGGATCATGAAACAGGCCCATGTCATATTTGGCACCCAGCACCTCGCGCACCGCCGTGTCGATTTCACTGATCTCGACCTCGCCCGATTCCACCAGCCCCGGCAGTTCCTGGCTATACAGCGAGTCGGCCATGCTCATGTCGATGCCGGCCTTGATCGCCAACCGAGCGGCCTCACGACCGTCCTTTGCAACGCCATGGCGCATGAGCTCGCTGATCGCACCGTGGTCACTGAGGGCGATGCCGTCAAAGCCCCAGTCACGCCGCAGCAGATCCTGCAACAGCCAGCTATTGGCACTGGCCGGTACGCCGTTGATGGAGTTCAGCGCAACCATCACCCCGCCCGCCCCCGCGTCGATGGCGGCATGATAAGGCGGTAGAAAATCCTGATGCATGCGCATCGGGCTCATGTCCACCACGTTGTAATCGCGCCCACCCTCTACCGCACCGTAGAGGGCGAAATGCTTGACGCTGGCGGTCACGCTGTCAGGCGCTGCTGGCGATTCGCCCTGGTAGGCCTGGACCATGGTGCGGGCGATTTCCGAAACCAGGTAAGGGTCTTCGCCAAAGCCTTCGGATGTTCGTCCCCAACGTGGGTCGTGAGAAATATCGACCATGGGTGCAAAGGTCATGTCCAGCCCGTCAGCGCTGGCTTCGATGGCCGACACGCGCCCGCTGGTGGCGACCGCCTCCAGATCCCAGCTCGAAGCCAGTCCCAGCCCGATAGGGAAGATGGTCCGATGACCGTGCACCACGTCGTAGGCAAAGAAGATCGGGATCTTCATCCGGCTGCGCAAGGCGGCCTCCTGCATGGGCCGGTTGTCATGGCGGGTAACGGTATTGAAGGTGCCGCCGATATGGCCTGCTTCCAACGCTTCAAGCATGCGCGGACGCGGCATGTCTGCGCCGATGCTGATCAGCCGCAGTTGGCCGATTTTCTCTTGCAGTGTCATCCGCTCGATGAGGCTGGCGATGAAGGCCGGTTTGTCATCCAGCAGAGGGGACTGGGGCTCGGCAGCGACCGATTGCAGCGAAAGACCGGCGATCAGACCGAGCAGATAAAGCCTTTTCATTATTTGGATATTCCTTGGCCTGCGAGACTTCGAGGCGAACCACTTGGATTCCGGCACAGCCGGGTGAAACAGCTGCTGAGTATGGATATTGCGCAACCAGCCGTACAGAACGGTGAGAAATGAACGGCGGCGTAGAACTACCAGCACCTGCGATGGGAAAGGTCGCCACCAAGTCGGGTGGCAGGTGCAACGTCATTGCTCAAGCAAGTTCGCCCCGAGGTCGGGTCTCTCACGAACAGCAGCAGGTGCATACCCGACTGTGCGAGGCGCGCCCTCGCCGCGAATTCAGGCCGTGGGCCTGCCCGAAATTGGCCTGCGTCCCGAGCCGTCAGTGCATGATCGGGTAGCAAGTGCGGTCTATTTAGCAGCTGCGAAACGCTTCACGGAGTCGAGCCAGTCGTCATGCAACCGGTTCTGATCGGTATCCATCCCGCCCACTTCCATCGATTCGCGGTGCCGGTCGATTTCGTGCACCACCTCGCTGAGCGAAGCGCTGTTGCCATCCAACACATGCATTTGCGTGAGCCCGAGATGATAGAAGCGCAGCAGCTTCATCGCCTCGGGATCGCCAACCGCCACACCCTCAGTAACGTGGTGCATGACATTGGTGACGCTCATCAGGCTGCGCTTGAGGCGCCAGCCATACACCGCACAGGCCATCCAGGGCTGCTTCCAGTAAACCAGACGCACCAGCGCAGCGGTCAGGAGCAACCCGCTAACGACGCCCATCATATTCAATCGCAGGTTGTCCCCACCCGCCTCACCGAATAACGCAACCGCGAGGGTCGCCAGCCCCATCGCCAGTATCGCGAAGGTCGCCACCACAATCAGCGTGCTGCGGCGCGTCTGCTGCCGATAGATGTCCGGGCTGAGCGGCTTGATTTCGAATACCACCATGTTCGCGATCCTTGGTTGGAAAGG
>DPSI01000122.1 GCA_003527165.1 Pseudomonas sp. | reverse complement strand
TATGCGTCTGTAAAACCTCACTGTATGTCCCTTAGCCGCATCTCCGTCACCGGCATTCGTAATCTGCAGCCGGTGACGTTAAACCCCTCCCCTCGGATCAATATCCTCCATGGCGACAACGGCAGCGGGAAGACCAGTCTTCTCGAGGCCGTTCATCTCCTCGGCATGGCGCGTTCGTTTCGCAGCAATCGCTTGAATCCCGTGATAAGCCACGAGCTTACGAGTTGTACGGTTTTTGGTCAGGTCGAACTGGGTGAAGGGCAGTCGAGTGCGCTGGGTATTTCCCGCGACCGTGGTGGTGAGGTACGGATACGTATCAACGGCCAGAGTGTTCGGAGCGCGGCAGAACTGGCCGATGCGTTGCCACTGCAGCTCATTAACCCTGACAGTTTTCGGTTGCTAGAAGGTGCCCCCAAGCTTCGCCGGCAATTTCTGGATTGGGGTGTGTTCCACGTGGAACCACGTTTCCTTCAGGCCTGGCAGCGCCTACAGCAGGCGCTGAGGCAACGAAACTCATGGCTGCGGCATGGTACACTGGACGCCGCTTCACAGGCTGCCTGGAGCCGAGAATTGAGTGCAGCGAGCGATGAGATTGATGGCTACAGGCGTGCTTATATCCAGGCGCTGAAACCAGTGTTCGAGCGCACGCTGGCGTCCCTTCTGAACCTCGAAGGTTTTCAGTTGAGCTATTACCGCGGCTGGGATAAAGAGCGTTCGCTGGCGGAGGTGCTGGCGGCCTCGATCGAACGGGACCGGTTGATGGGGCATACCCAGGCGGGACCGCAGCGAGCTGATCTTCGTTTACGGATTGCCAATCATAACGCGGCGGAAACGCTGTCTCGCGGTCAGCAGAAGCTCGTTGTCTGTGCGTTGCGAATTGCCCAGGGGCACTTGGTTAGCGAGGCCAAGAGAGGCCAGTGCATCTACTTAGTCGATGATCTGCCGTCCGAACTGGATGATCAACACCGGCTTGCATTGTGCCGGTTGCTGGAACAACTGAATTGCCAGGTCTTCATCACCTGTGTCGATTCGAACATATTGCGCGAAGGCTGGCGTGACGATACGCCCGTCTCAATGTTTCACGTGGAACATGGAGCGATAGCCCAGACCACGGCCCCTCGGGAGTGAAGGCATGAGCGAAAACCACACGTACGATTCGTCCAGTATCAAGGTTCTCAAGGGCCTTGATGCAGTACGTAAACGTCCCGGCATGTATATCGGTGATACGGACGACGGTACCGGTCTGCACCATATGGTCTTCGAAGTGGTCGACAACTCGATCGACGAAGCGCTGGCCGGCCACTGTAGCGAGATCAGCATCACCATTCACGTCGACGAGTCCATCAGTGTTCGTGATAACGGCCGTGGTATCCCGGTAGATATCCACGAAGAAGGGGTGTCAGCAGCCGAGGTCATCATGACCGTGTTGCACGCCGGCGGTAAGTTCGATGACAACTCCTACAAGGTTTCTGGCGGCCTGCATGGTGTGGGTGTGTCGGTGGTGAACGCCCTGTCCGAAGAGTTGATACTGACCATCCGTCGCGAAGGTAAAGTCTGGGAACAGACCTACCGTCATGGTGTGCCGCAAGCGCCTCTGGCGGCAGTCGGAGAAACCCAAGATTCCGGCACCGAGATCCATTTCAAACCTTCGGCCGAGACCTTCCAGAATATTCATTTCAGTTGGGACATTCTGGCCAAGCGGCTACGCGAACTGTCGTTCCTGAACTCCGGCGTGGGTATCGTGCTGCGTGATGAGCGTAACGCCAAAGAGGAGCTGTTCAAGTACGAAGGCGGCCTCAGCGCGTTCGTGACTTATCTCAACACCAATAAAACGCCGGTCAACGAAGTGTTCCACTTCAATGTTCAGCGCGACGACGGTGTCGGTGTTGAGGTGGCGCTGCAGTGGAACGACAGCTTCAACGAAAATCTGCTCTGCTTTACCAACAACATTCCGCAGCGCGACGGGGGCACACACCTGGCGGGCTTCCGTTCGGCACTGACGCGCAACCTGAATAACTACATCGAGCAGGAAGGGCTGGCGAAGAAGCACAAGGTGTCGACCACCGGTGACGATGCGCGCGAGGGGCTGACGGCGATCATTTCGGTAAAGGTACCGGATCCCAAGTTCAGCTCGCAGACCAAGGACAAGCTCGTATCGTCCGAAGTCAAGACGGCCGTTGAACAGGAGATGGGCAAGCATTTCGCCGACTTCCTGCTCGAACATCCCAATGAGGCTAAGGCTGTCGTCGGCAAGATGATCGATGCGGCCCGCGCCCGGGAGGCGGCCCGCAAGGCGCGCGAAATGACGCGACGCAAAGGAGCATTGGACATTGCGGGTCTGCCCGGCAAACTCGCCGACTGTCAGGAAAAGGACCCTGCTCTTTCCGAACTCTACATAGTGGAGGGTGACTCCGCAGGCGGTTCTGCCAAGCAGGGCCGTAACCGCAGGACTCAGGCTATCCTGCCGCTCAAGGGCAAGATTCTTAACGTCGAGAAGGCCCGATTCGACAAGATGATCTCCTCGCAGGAAGTCGGCACCCTGATCACGGCGCTCGGCTGTGGTATCGGCCGTGAAGAGTACAACATCGACAAGCTGCGTTATCACAACATCATCATCATGACCGATGCAGCCGTTGCCGGTTCGCACATCCGCACCCTGCTGTTGACGTTCTTCTTCCGCCAGCTTCCCGAGCTGATCGAGCGCGGCTATGTGTACATCGCTCAGCCCCCGCTGTACAAGGTCAAGCGCGGTAAGCAAGAGCAATACATCAAGGACGACGAGGCGATGGATGAATACCTCACCCAATCCGCGCTCGAGGATGCCAGCCTGCACGTCAACGAACACGCGCCCGGCCTGTCGGGCGAGGCGCTTGAACGATTGGTCAATGACTACCGTACCGTGATGAAAACGCTGCAGCGGCTTTCACGCCTTTACCCCCAGGAGCTGACCGAACATTTCATTTATCTGCCCCGGGTAAGCGTCGAGCAATTGGGTGATCAGGCAGCGATGCAGGCCTGGCTGGAGCCCTACGCCGTCTTGTTGAAAGGCGTCGAGCGGTCCGGGTTGGCCTACAAGGCAAGCCTGCGTGAGGATAAGGAACGCAATCTGTGGCTTCCGGAGGTGGAGATCGTTTCCCACGGATTGGCCAGCTATATCACCTTCAACCGCGACTTCTTCGCCAGCAATGATTACAAGACGGTAACCGTGCTGGGGGAAAAGCTGAACAGCCTTCTTGAAGAGGGTGCCTATGTTCAACGTGGCGAGCGCAAGAAGCCAGTGGCGACTTTCAAGCAGGCGCTCGATTGGTTGATGACCGAAGGAACCCGCCGGCATAGCGTTCAGCGGTATAAGGGGCTTGGTGAGATGAACCCGGACCAGCTTTGGGAAACCACCATGGATCCTGCGGTTCGGCGGATGCTCAAGGTCACCATTGAAGACGCGATTGCAGCCGATCAGATCTTCAACACCTTGATGGGTGACGCGGTGGAGCCTCGTCGAGACTTTATCGAATCCAATGCGTTGGCCGTGTCCAACTTGGACTTCTGATAGGGCAGTCGGTGGTTAAATAAACCCGGCCTCGGCCGGGTTTTTCGTTCCACGTGGAACATGAACTGAATGCTACGTTCGATAGCTTCAATTAATACGCACGCTATGTTTAATCAATTTTCGGAATTCCCCTGCGCCTCGTAAGCTTTCTCTATCGAAATTTTCTCAGCTTTCCGGTTTCCCTTGATGGGGACCTTATTTACGAAGGGGTATTCAAAATGCTCGACAGCAATCTTAAATCGCAATTGAAAACCTACCTGGAAAAGGTCACCCAGCCGTTCGAGATCGTTGCGTCCCTCGGTGAAGGCGCCAAATCCCAGGAAATG
>DPSI01000302.1 GCA_003527165.1 Pseudomonas sp. | reverse complement strand
CAAGAACAGCAGCGGATCCTGGCCACCGTGGCGTGCGCGAACTCGGTAGTTCAGCCCCCACTCCTGGCCGATCTGATCGCCCAGCGCAGAGGCTTGCGCACGGTACACCGGATCGCTCCGGTCGATGCGCGAGTTGCCCTGGGAGCGGTCGTTATAGACGAGTGACAGGGTTACGCCCAGGTTCGTGCAGGTCTGCTCATGCAGGGCCAGCAGAGCGTCACGCTCAAGCGGCTGATGAAAGCTCTGCACCAGCAGCTGCGGGCCGTAACGATCGACCGCCAGCCCGGGCGCGCCTTCTTGGCTACCGTGGAACAGCCGGTAACAGTTGGTGGCCTGAGCATGCAGTTGAGAGAGCAGTGCTTCGCGATTGCGGTAAGCGGCGCGCAGCGCCTGTTCGAGAGAAGACATGCGCGGCGACTCGGGAAGATGGCCGCGCAGTTTATCGGAAATCGCCGGACTGCTGCAGCAGCTGGCGGATGACCGCGGCGCCTAGGTCGACGGCCGGAATGGTGGCCAGCGTGCCCTGAGGCCGCCGGCGGCGGTGCGAGTGGCGGCGACACTGACGACGTTCTGCATAATGCTTGAACTTCGAGAAAATGCCGGCTCCCGCAGGGCGCTCATGTTGGCACAGGCTCGAAGGTAGCTCCGCTTGCGGAACCTGCCGGTCACGCTAGCGTATGGGCAGGCCCATGCGGCGTCGGGCCCGGTGGACCGAACCGCTGCGCACCGCCCAGCGCAGCACCGGAGCGGTGCGTTTGACGCCAACGCGGATCAGCTGACGTTCGTGGGCGGATTGTCTGAGATCTAGCATTTCGCTCGCCCAGTCCGGCAGCAGATCCACGCCAGCGCGCATCATCAGCGCACCGAACGGCTTGGCTAGACGGCTGGGCGCAGGCGCCTCGAAAAGGATGCGGACGATCTCCCGCGAGCGTTCGTCGCAGAGCAGTTGGGGACGGGTCGCCTGGTAGTAGTTCTCCACCTCCTGTCGAGAGCGCGGCACATTGCGTGCGCCGAGTGCTTCGGCGATCCGTGCGACTTCAGTGTAGTAGCGGTCCTGATCGGACGCTGGAAGCAGCGGGTTGAGGTAGCGCAGGTGCGCCTTGAGGAAACTGCTGACTTCGGCCACATGTACCCAGGTCAGCAAGTCGGGGTCGTACGCGGCGTAAGGACGTCCGTCGGGCGCATGGCCCGTGACCTTCAGGTGAATCGCTCGGACCCGTTCGATCAGTCGCTGTGCGTCGGCCTGGCTGCCGAACGTGGTCGCCGAGATGAACTGGCCGGTGCGTCGCAGGCGGCCGAGCAAATCCTCGCGGAAGTTCGAATGGTCCCAGACGCCTGCCAAGGCGAGTGGATGCAGCGCTTGCAGTAGCAAGGCGGAGATGCCGCCGACCAACATCGAAGTGAAATCGCCGTGCACACGCCAACAGACGGAGTCCGGGCCGAACAGACCGGGGTCACCCGGTGGGTTTTCGTAGTCGACACCGCCAATGGCCAGTCCGGTAAGACTGAGCACCTGCGCTTCGATATGGCGACGGAAGGACTCCATGCTGGCGTCTGGCGTGGCTGGGGGAAAGCAGATGTTACCCCAAGCGCGAATGTTACCTGGCCTCGGCCGAGGTTTGTCGGTCGGGATATATGGAGCTGAAGAGACGAGGACGGAGGATGAGAGAGCCGGACAGCGGCCAGGCGCTGTCCGGTTTGCGCAGGGATCAACCGCGATGACGACCGCGGAAGAAGTCGATCAGGCCCTGGGTCGAGGCGTCTTCGGCCGGCGGTGCATCGAAGCTGGTCATCTGGCCGTAGACGGCTTTGCCAAGGTCCTTACCGAGCTCAACGCCCCACTGGTCGAAGGAGTTTATTCCCCAGATCACACCCTGTACGAAGACTTTGTGCTCGTACAGCGCGATCAGCGCGCCGAGGCGGCCGGGGCTGATGGTTTCCATGACCACGGTGTTGCTCGGTCGGTTGCCCGGGATCACCTTGTGCGGCGCCAAACGCTCCACTTCGGCCTCGTTCAGACCCTTGGCGCGCAATTCGGCTTCGGCCTCTTCGCGCGTTTTGCCGAGCATCAGTGCCTGGCTCTGCGACAAGCAGTTGGCGTAGAGCCATTCGTGGTGATCGGCCACTGGATTGTGGCTGACCACCGGCACGATGAAGTCGGCCGGAATCAGCGGCGTGCCCTGATGCAGCAGCTGGTGGTAGGCGTGCTGGCCGTTGGCGCCGACGCCGCCCCAGATCACCGGGCCGGTGGTGCAGGAAACGGGTGTGCCGTCCTGGCGCACGCTCTTGCCGTTGGATTCCATGTCCATCTGTTGCAGGTGTTTGACGAAGTTGCGCAGGTAGTGGTCGTAAGGCAGGAAGGCATAGCTCTGCGCACCCCAAAAGTTGTGGTACCAGACGCCCAGCATCGCCAGCAGCACCGGCATATTGCTTTCGAAGGGTTCGCTGAGGAAATGCTGGTCCATGCTGTAGGCGCCGGACAGCAGATCCTTGAAATTGGACATGCCGATGGCCAGCGCGATGGGCAGCCCGATCGCCGACCACAGCGAATAGCGTCCACCGACCCAGTCCCACATCGGAAAGATGTTCTTCTCGCGAATGCCGAAGTCGATCGCGGCCTGCTTGTTGCTGGTCACCGCGATGAAGTGGCGGTAGAGCTTCTCCTCGGTGCCACCCTTGCCGAGATACCAGGTGCGTGCGGCTTGCGCATTCTTCAGCGTCTCGAGGGTGCCGAATGTTTTGCTGGAAATAATGAACAGGGTGGTTTCGACGTTAAGCTTGGCGGTCACTTCGCGGAATTCGCTGCCGTCGATGTTAGCCAGATAGTGCGTGCGAACGCCGTGCTGGGTGAACGGGAGCAACGCTTCAGAAACCAGCTGCGGGCCGAGGAACGAGCCGCCGATGCCGATGTTCACCACGTCGGTGAT
>DPSI01000568.1 GCA_003527165.1 Pseudomonas sp. | reverse complement strand
CGGAGCAGCTTGTCGATGTCGTCGAATCCTTCTATGCCCTGCGCCACCTGCGTGAGGAAGCGCTCGTATTCATGCTGCATGCGTTGCCAGACGTTGAGCATTTCGCGACCAAAGTCGGTCAGCCGGGTGCCGCCACCTTTGGCGCCGCCTGCGGCTCGAATCACCAAGGGGCGTTCCGACAGGTTGTTCATGGCGTCCACCGCATCCCAGGCCGCCTTGTAGCTGAGGCCGATGGCTTTGGCTGCGCGGCTGATGGAGCCGGTCGCCTCGATCTGTTGCAGCAACTCGATCCGCTTGCCGCCGAGATAGCCTTTTTCGCCGCGGTTGAACCAGAGTTGCCCATCGATACGCAGCGGGCTGAGGGGTGACGCATCGCTCATGTTCGGCTCCTGTTCGCTGCGGGCCATTCTGCCAATCGCTATATGGCTTTGTATATAGCGATGTGGAGTCCGTCTGTAGCGCGCATGAGACTGAGCGTTGCCGGCTCGCCGTCTCGGGAGTAGCGTGGTTGGCGTCCCCGCTCGGAGGTTTCTCATGAGAATCTTTCTGCTTGTCGCCTCACTTGCTTTGACCCTGCTGGCTGGTCCCGCAGCGGCGGTTCAATGCCCGGCGTTGTTGCAGCATGAACTGCCGAAACTGCGCTCGAAGGACACAATCGATCTGTGCCAGCAGTTTCAGGGCAAGGCGCTGGTGGTAGTCAATACCGCCAGCTTCTGTGGGTTCGCACCACAGTTCAAAGGGCTCGAAGCGCTTTACCAGCGATACAAGGACCGGGGCCTGGTGGTCCTGGGCGTGCCGTCCGATGATTTCTTCCAGGAGTCCGATCACGCGGCGGAAACGGCCGAGGTCTGCTACGTCAACTACGGCGTAACCTTCCCGATGGCACAGACGCAGCCCGTGCGGGGCAGCGACGTGATACCGTTGTTCAGGGAACTGGCCGAGCAGGCCGGCGGGGCGCCACGCTGGAATTTCTACAAATACGTGGTGGATCGAGAGGGGCGGGTGGTGGATTACTTTTCCAGCAAGGTCGAGCCGGATGATCCGAAGCTGATCGCTGCGGTGGAGAAGGCGTTGGGCAAGTAACGAGCGGGAGAAGCCCCGGCCGAGCGACCGGGGCGGGTGCATCAGAAGCGGTAGGTCAACTGGGCACCCAAGCCATGGGCGCTGTTTTCATAGGTGGCGTTGTAACTCTCAGCTACGGCGCCCTCAGCGTAGATTTTGCTCTGCTCGATGTCGACGTCTTCTTCCATCAGGTAAGAATAGGCGAGGTCCACGGTTACGTCTTCGGTTGGACTCCAGCCAAGACCCAGGCTGATCGCCTTGCGATCCCCGGTGGGAATACGCGGTGAGCGATGGGTATTGTTGGTCGGACTCTGATCCAGGGCGAGGCCGGCGCGCAATGTCCACTGCGGATTCAGCTTGTAGGCTGCACCGATGGCGTAGGACCAGGTGTCGTGCCAGTCCTGTTCTTCGGTGATGGTGCCGAATTGCGTAGCAGCTGCCGAGTTCAATCCTTCGTTCTGTACCGTAATTTCTTCCAGGCGGCTCCAGCGGGTCCACATCGCGCCGGCGTATAGCGTCCAATCAGCGTTCAGCTCGTGCGTCACGGAAATGTCGACGGACTCAGGCGTTTCGAGGTCGAGCGAGGCGTCATACTTGCCATATGCACTGACACTCATCCCCGGTACCGCGCTACCGAGTATCGGATCATTACCCGAGATCCGAGTATCACCTTCCAGTTTGTAGTCGACGCTGGAGTGATAGGCGATACCGGCACGAGTCTGCGGACCGAATTCATAGAGTACGCCGACGTTAAAGCCCAGAGCGGTATCGTCGCCCTTGATCTTGACGCGGCTATCGGTAGTTCCACCAATACCGGGGACAGCGCTTTCTAGCTGTCCGTCGATCCGGTTGATGGTCAGGCCTAGGCCGACGGACAGCTCATCGTTGAAGCGATAGCTGACGGTGGGTTGCGCGGTGATTACCTGAACTTCGCTGTAATCGCCGAAATATCGACCCTGGAAGCCGCCTTCATAGTCGGTGATGAGGCCGAAGGGCACATAGACGCCAATACCAAACGCCCACTTATCATCTATAGGGTTTACGTAGTAACCCATGGGCACAGCCGTAAACGGGACCATATCGCCGTCGTTGCTGCCGCTGGTCGGGCTCGTCTGGCTTCCCAGCTGAGAGCTGCGGGTGACCGAGGCGCTAGTGTCCTTGATATCGGTCTTGGCTATGATTGCCGCTGCTCCAAAACTAACCTGTTCACGCTTGAGGCGCGACATGCCGGCAGGGTTACCAAATACAGTAGTGGCGTCTTCGGCAGAAGAGGAGCGACCTGCGAACGAGGTGCCCATGCCGCTGATGCTCTGCTCGTTAAGGGCGAAACCGGCGGCCATGGCCTGGGTGGAAAGGGCGCCCACCGCTACTGCGATCGCGGTCTTCAACCATGTTGTTTTCATTGTTGTACTCCAGAGAAAAAAGCGGCTCGGACCCTATCAGGCTTCTCTGATTCGTCGCAAACGGAAGCGTGCAATTTTTCGTAAATAACGACGATCGGAAGCGATAAAAGGCCGAATATTCGATAAAAACCGATCAGGACAAATCCTGACTGCCTGGCCACTTTTTGCTTTGCGTCGCGTCAGGCAACCGGCCGCTGCGGGTCGGTGATCCATTCGCTCCAGGAGCCCGGATAAAGTTTGGCCAGCGGATAGCCGGCGAGACACAGGGCAAACAGATTGTGACACGCCGTCACGCCAGACCCGCAGTAAGCCACCAGAGTGTCAGCCGGCCGACCGGCCAGTTGCTTGCGGAAACGCGCGCGCAGTTGGTCGGGTGAAAGAAAGCGGCCTTTGGCGTCGAGGTTTTCAGTGAAAGGCACACAGGCGGCGCCTGGAATGTGGCCGGCAACCGGATCGATCGGTTCGACCTCTCCACGGAAACGGGGCAGAGCGCGGGCATCGATCAGCGTCAGGCGTGGCGTTTCGAGGTCGTCTGACAGCGCCGCTGCGTCGATGATCAGGTTGCTGTCGGGATGCCCGTGGAAGCTGCCCGCCGCCGGCAAGGCTACGTTTTGCTCTACTGGCAGACCGGCATCGCGCCAGGCCTTGAACCCACCGTCCAACAGATACACGCCGTTGCGTTTGCCCAGCCATGCCAACAGCCACCAGGCCCTGGCGGCAAACGCGCCGGAGCCGTCATCGTAGAGCACCACTTCGCTGTCATTATCCAGGCCAGCAGCGCGAAGGCGTGCGGTCAGTGCATCAGGCGGTGGCAGTGGATGTCGACCGGTCTGGCCAGGCACTACTGGGCCTGATAGATCCTTTTCCAGGTCGAGAAAGACCGCGCCGGGGATATGAGCCCGTTCGTAGCTGCGTCTGCCGTGATCTGGATCTTCCAGGGCGAACCGACAATCGAGAATCCGCAGATTCGGCGCTGAGAGTCGCGCGGTCAGTTGGGTGGTCTCGATCAATTGAGCAAGCGGCATGGCAGGGCTCCGTTCGGATTGTCGTGCCAAACGTTATCACGCGGAGTCGACACTACCGATGAATGCGCTGCGAATAGCGGGACGCGATATATACTGCGCGCCTCTTCGCCCGCACGCCGGTCGTAATGCCGAATAACAAGGAGGGCCTAGTGGCCATCGAAACTCAATGGGTGCTGGATGATGCGCATCTGGCCCGCCTTTGTGCCGAGTGGCGCCAGCTGCCTTATGTAGCGGTGGATACCGAGTTCATGCGGGTCGATACCTTTTACCCTATTGCCGCCCTGCTGCAGGTCGGTGACGGGCGGTGCGCCTATCTGATCGACCCATTGCTGATTACCGATTGGACCGCTTTTGCCGGGCTGCTGGAAAACCCCTCCGTGGTAAAGGTCCTGCACGCCTGCAGTGAGGATCTGGAGGTGCTCTGGCGCCTGACCGGCAGCCTGCCGATGCCGTTGTTCGATACGCAGCTGGCCGCTGGTTATCTGAATATCGGCTTTTCCATGGGTTATTCGCGACTGGTGCAGAGCGTGCTGAATATAGAGCTGCCCAAGGGTGAGACACGATCCGACTGGCTCCAGCGGCCATTGAGCGAGATGAAGGTGCGCTATGCAGCCGAAGATGCACAGCAGCTGGCCGAGCTGTACGAGGCCCTGTTGCCGAAGCTGTCTGACGAGAAGCGCGCCTGGGTTCTTGAGGATGGCGCCGAGCTGGTCGCGAACCTACAGCGTGAAACCGATCCTGACGAGGCCTATCGTGAAGTTAAGCAGGCCTGGCGGCTCAAGCCGCGACAGCTTGCGGTGTTGCGGGTGCTGGCCGCCTGGCGTGAGCGTCAGGCGCGAGCGCGCAACCAGCCGCGTAATCGGGTGCTGCGTGAGCACAGCCTGTGGCCGCTGGCGCGCACCCAACCAGCTGATCTGGTGAGCCTGGCGCGTATCGACGACATGCATCCGCGTACCGTGCGTCAGGATGGCGAAACCTTGCTCGAACTGATCCGCACCGCTGCCGCCACGCCTGAACAAGACTGGCCGGAACCTTTGCCGGAGCCATTGCCGCTGGAGGCGTCGGGGTTGTTGAAAAAGTTGCGGGCGGTCGGTCAGCGTGAAGCTCAGGCCCTTGATATCGCCCCGGAGCTGATGCTGCGCAAGAAGGTGCTCGAAGCTCTGCTGAAAAGCGGATATCCGGATGGCCCCTATGAGTTGCCCGATTCGCTTCGCGGTTGGCGTCGCGAGCGAATGGGACAAGCCCTCCTTGATGTGCTGGAAGATAAATCATGAAACGCATCTGCTCTATTTACAGAAGCCCGCGCAAGAACGAAATGTATCTGTACGTGGAACGCAGCGAGGCGCTGGCACGCGTGCCCGAAGCGTTGCTTGCCGCCTTCGGCCCACCGCAGCATGCCTTTGATATCGTCCTGACCCCCGAGCGCAAGCTGGCGCGAGAGGACATCACGACAGTACTCGAGAACCTGGAAAAGCAGGGTTACCACCTGCAGATGCCGCCGCCAGAGGAGGAGTACATCGAACATCTGCCCGAAGAATTGCTGCGCCGCAACGATCCGGTCTAAGACCATGTGCGAGCGAACGACCACCGGTCGCTTACCGACCGGCTGAGTCGCTCCATGCGCCGCCAGGCTTGGCCGGCTGCACGGCAATGGTAAACTCGCATCTTTAATCGAGATGGCTATTTCCATGGCGGCAAAAGTCGAACCCTTCTGGAAACGCAAGAGCCTCGCCGAGCTGGACGCGGCCGAATGGGAGTCGCTGTGCGACGGCTGCGGGTTGTGCTGCCTGCAAAAGCTCGAGGACGAGGAAGACGGTAGCGTCTACTACACCCGTGTCGCCTGCAAGTTGCTCGATTTGAAGACCTGCCGCTGCACCGACTATCCCAACCGGCGCGCCAGCGTACCCGATTGCGTTCAGCTGACGGCGGTAGATGCCGCGCAGTTCAAATGGTTGCCGCCCACCTGTGGCTATCGCCTCGTCGCCGAAGGCAAGGACCTCCCGCTTTGGCATCACCTGGTATGCGGCGATCTGGATGCGGTGCATGCCGAGCGAATTTCCCAGTCGGGCCGAATGATTGCCGAGGGTTCGATCGCCGACGATGAGTGGGAAGATCATCTGATTTTCCGGGCCGGTTGAATCTAGCTCCAGCCGCGTCGTCATAGCCCTGAACCCAACCTGGAGCCGCTCGATGCCCCTTCGTCAGTTTCCGCTGCTAGCCGTTCTGTTACTGTTGCTCATCGCTCCGGCTCAGGCTGCCAAACGCGTCGATCTCGATTTCACCGTTAAATTCATTTCCGAGCGGGACATTGCCGAGGTTGAGCTGTTGCTTGAAGACGGTAGCGTCGTCAGACACCTCGATTTCAATCTCGGCGACGAGGGGCTTTATAGCGGTTTCGAAACCGATGCCGAGGGCAGTTGGCAGGAAAAGGGTGGTCGCGGTATCTGGCGACCGGCCGCTGGCAAGGCACGGCTGAGCTATCGGGTGCAGGTCAGCCATCAGCGCAAAAGCGGCCGCTTCGATGCGCGCATGACCGATGACTGGGCGTTGCTTCGCGGTGACGATCTGGTTCCTGCCGGTCGCATCGATCAGCAGGACGGCGTGAGGCTGATTTCCCGATTGAAGGTCGAGCTTCCAGAGGGCTGGAAAAGTGTCGAGACGGGCTGGCCGCGCATCGGCAAGAACCGCTTTCGCATCGATAACCGCGAACGCCTTTTCGACCGCCCGACCGGCTGGATTCTTGCCGGCAAGCTTGGCAGTCGCCGGGCCAAGCTGGGTGAGACCGACGTCACGGTAGCGGGGCCGGTAGGCGAGGGGATGCGGCGAATGGATATTCTTACGCTGCTGACCTTCGTTTGGCCTGAAATGCAGAATGTTTTCCCCCGTGACCCGAAGAAATTGCTCGTGGTGGGCGCTGGTGATCCGATGTGGCGGGGTGGTCTCTCCGCACCAAACTCTTTGTTCATGCACGCCGACCGCCCATTGGTCAGCGAAAATGGCACAAGTTCTCTGGTGCATGAGTTGGTTCATGTGTTCAGCCGCATCACCGATGCCGATCGCAGCGACTGGATCAGCGAAGGCTTGGCCGAGTACTACGCCATCGAATTGATGCGCCGTGCCGGTGGCATGAGCGAGGATCGCTACCAGCGGGTTCGTGAACACCTGACTAAGTGGAGCCGCAAGGTCGATAGTCTGCGTACCGAGCGCTCCAGTGGTCCTGTCACGGCCAGGGCCGTGTTGCTGCTGCAGGAGCTGGATCGCGAAATCCGTCAGCGCAGCAAGAGTCGTCATTCACTGGACGATGTCGCGCGCGGCCTGATGCGCCTCGACAAGGTCACGACCGAGGACTTCGTCAATATCAGCGAAACGTTGCTGGGCGGCGGCTCGGAGGTTTTGGATACTCGCCTTTTGCGCTAAATGCTTGGGTGCGGTGCAGGCGGTGCGTTTCGGTGAAGGTTCGTTCCCATTCAAGCAAGGAATTTTCATGAGTCTTATCGATCTCCGTAGCGATACGGTCACCCAGCCAACGGCCGAAATGCGCGAGGCCATGCTGAGCGCGCCCACAGGCGACGATGTCTATGGAGAAGACCCGACGGTCCGTCAGCTGGAGCAGACATTGGCAGCGCAACTGGGCTTGCAAGCCGGATTATTCGTGCCCAGTGGAACCATGAGCAATCTGCTGGCCCTCATGGCGCACTGCGAACGTGGTGACGAATACATCACCGGCCAGCTGGCGCATACCTACAAGTACGAGGCTGGCGGCGCTGCGGTGCTTGGTTCGATTCAACCGCAGCCGATCGAGATGGAGCCTGACGGCTCTCTGGACCTGGCGCGAGTCGCCGCCGCGATCAAGCCTGACGATTTTCATTTCGCCCGTACCCGCTTGCTGGCGCTGGAAAACACCATGCAAGGCAAAGTTTTGCCGCTCGAATACCTGGCCGAGGTAAGAGCCTTCACGCGCGAACGAGGGCTGGCGCTGCATCTCGACGGTGCCCGGTTGTTCAATGCGGTGGTCAAGCTGGGTTGCACGGCTGAGGACATCAGTCATCACTTCGACTCGGTATCGGTGTGCCTGTCGAAAGGGCTGGGCGCGCCGGTAGGCTCGGTGCTTTGCGGTGAGGAATCATTCATCACCAGGGCGCGGCGATTGCGCAAGATGGTCGGCGGCGGTATGCGTCAGGCCGGTGTGCTGGCCGCGGCCGGGCTCTATGCGCTGGAGCATCAGGTGCAGCGTCTGGCCCAGGATCATCAGCGTGCTCTGGCTATCGCCGAAGGGTTGGAGGCGCTGGGCTATACGGTCGAGCCGGTCCAGACGAATATGGTCTATGTGCAGATGGGGGATCGTGCCGGGGCGCTGAAGGCGTTCTGTGCGGAGCGTGGCATCATTCTTACTGCGGCGCCGCGGTTGCGGATGGTGACGCACCTCGACATACAGCCCGAACATGTCGAGCCGATTCTGGAAAGCTTCGCCGCATTCGCCAGAGCATAGGCTCGAATCGCTGTCGAATAGCTTGATTCAATCTTATTTATCCCCTATGCGCGCGGCGTGGGCCCGATATAATGCGGCCCTTTGCCGGCTATCCGTTTGGATAGTTGCGAACCGGCTCCTGGTGCCGCCCCCGCCGTGTCGTTTTGCAGCCGTTCGGCCGCTGTCTTCTGGAAGAAATCTATGAAAAGCGCAGAAATCCGTGAAGCCTTCCTCCGCTTCTTCGAAGAGAAGGGCCACAC